>NZ_RCOB01000219.1:3466-86070 GCF_004307665.1 Pseudomonas sp. Sample_16 | reverse complement strand
GCAGGTAAGGTACGGCTTCGGATCGCAGGCTAGGGATGAAGGACAGCAGCAAGGCCGCTGCACCTATTAGCAGGTGGACGATTTTCAACATTTTGATTGACTCACGTTAAGACGGCTCACAAGGAAGAGCTGACGAGGCACGGTTCGCTTCAGAACAATAGGAGGCGTTGGACACGTACCCGATATCAGCCTATGCGCGGCACCCGGAAAAATAGGCACCCACGACACGATGTCTATTTAACAGCAAAGCCGCAGGCTACTCAAATCAGGGCGTCCAGCGGTGTGTTGGGGACGATTTGTCGCGGGACCCCGGGCAATCCAGGGCTGCGATGCGACGACAGGCTTGCTAGAGTGGTCCTGCACCTGTTGGATGAAGTTCATCACCTTTAGGGGAAAAACATGGCAATCGATATCGGTATCAGTGAAGAGGATCGCAAGTCCATCGTCGAGGGGCTCTCGCGCCTGTTGTCGGACACCTACGTACTTTATTTGAAAACCCATAACTTCCACTGGAACGTCACCGGGCCGATGTTCCGGACCCTGCACCTGATGTTCGAGGAGCAATACAACGAATTGGCCCTGGCGGTCGATTCGATTGCCGAGCGGATCCGTGCACTCGGATTTCCGGCACCCGGTGCCTACGCCGTTTATGCGCGGCTGTCTTCCATCAAAGAGGAGGAGGGCGTGCCTGCTGCCGAAGACATGATCAGGCAGTTGGTCGAAGGCCAGGAAGCTGTAACACGCACCGCTCGCGGCATCTTCCCGTTGCTGGACAAGGTCAGCGACGAGCCGACAGCCGATCTTCTGACCCAGCGTATGCAGGTTCACGAGAAAACCGCGTGGATGTTGCGCGCACTGCTGGACCAGTAACATCCGGGCGCGCGAACGGCACGGGGTGAGTGCTGTTCGCGCGTTTGTCTCCCTCGAAAGTGCGTGATGCTTGAATGAGTCTTCGCTACCAATTGTAGGAAAAGCTCCGGAGTAGGACGCGCTCCATGATCTCCCCTCAACTGTTGGCTTCTCCTACGCGGATGGGCAAAAAGTCATCTGGATATAACGTTGTCCTCGCGGTTTTATAAGCACACAGATTGCGCTTATGGAAACCAGATATGGCAAAGGAGTGTCAGCGTTATGGTTTATGGAGAGAGGCGAAACGAAGGGTGGAGCGGTCCGGTTAAAGACTCAAGGATTGATCCGTTTGTCAGTGAATTCGATATGGGGCTGGTTCAGCCGTTGTCCCGATCGGTGCGTTTGAATGGTTTTGCCACGTGTATGCGGCTGGAGCAGGTTTACTGGGATATCTTGGCCCAGATGGCCAAAGCCAACTGCTGTTCGGTCAGTGCACTGTTGTCCCACCTTGATCGCGAGGTGCACTTGCGTCATGGCGGGGTGAAGAACTTCAGCGGGTTGGTGCGGGTGGTCTGTGTCGTGCACAGTCTCAAGGGCGGGAATTGCAGGGGCATGGCTTGACCGGTGGCACTGAAAGGATTGCGTGTCGATCTGTGCAGTCTTACGGCTGCACAGGCTGCATTTAATGGATATAATCCCGCTCTTTGCCGCAAAACCCAGCGTGTGCGGTAGCAATCTGATCGCCGAGACAACCCCCATGCCGATGTACGATTACCAATGTGCTTCCTGTGGTCATCAGTTGGAAGCCATTCAAAAGATCAGCGATGCACCGCTGGTCGACTGCCCTGCCTGCCAGGCGCCAGAGCTGAAAAAGATGCTGTCCATGCCGGGTTTCCGCCTCAGCGGCACCGGCTGGTACGAGACTGATTTCAAGACCGGTTCCAAGAAAAATCTGGCCGGCGGCGACAAAGCTGACTAGGTTCAGAGCCTGGCTTGAACGACACGCGCGAGCCCTCGCACCCTATGTATGCGAGGCCTGCAACCGAATTTCGAATTACGAGAAGCGAAACCACTACCATGATGCGCAGCCATTATTGCGGCCAACTGAACGAAAGCCTGGAAGGCCAGGAAATTACCCTTTGCGGATGGGTTCATCGTCGCCGTGACCACGGTGGGGTGATTTTCCTCGATATCCGTGATCGTGACGGTCTGGCCCAGGTGGTGTTCGATCCGGACCGCGCTGAGAGCTTCGCCGCCGCTGATCGCGTGCGCAGCGAATTCGTCGTGAAGATCACCGGTAAGGTCCGCCTGCGTCCGGCCGGTGCCACCAATGCCAACATGGCGTCGGGCATGATCGAAGTCCTGGGCTATGAACTGGAAGTGCTGAACGAATCGGAAACCCCGCCGTTCCCGTTGAACGAGTTCTCCGACGTCGGCGAAGAAACCCGTCTGCGCTACCGCTTCCTCGACCTGCGTCGCCCGGAAATGGCCGAGAAGCTGCGTCTGCGTTCGCGCATGACCACCAGCATCCGTCGCTTCCTTGACGAAAACGGCTTCCTCGACGTCGAGACGCCGATCCTGACCCGCGCTACCCCGGAAGGTGCCCGTGACTACCTGGTGCCAAGCCGTACTCACGCCGGTTCGTTCTTCGCCTTGCCGCAATCGCCACAGCTGTTCAAACAGCTGCTGATGGTGGCCGGCTTCGACCGTTACTACCAGATTGCCAAGTGCTTCCGCGACGAAGACCTGCGTGCCGACCGTCAGCCGGAATTCACCCAGATCGACATCGAAACCAGTTTCCTCGATGAAAAAGACATCATGGGCCTGACCGAAGCCATGATCCGCAACCTGTTCAAGGAAGTGCTGGATCTGGAATTCGGTGATTTCCCGCACATGACCTTCGAAGAAGCCATGCGCCGCTACGGTTCCGACAAGCCAGACCTGCGTAACCCGCTGGAACTGGTTGACGTTGCCGATCAACTCAAGGAAGTTGATTTCAAGGTGTTCAGCGGTCCGGCCAACGATCCGAAATGCCGCGTTGCCGCACTGCGCGTACCGGGCGGGGCGAGCATGCCGCGCAGCAAGATCGACGACTACACCAAGTTCGTCGGCATCTACGGTGCCAAGGGCCTGGCGTACATCAAGGTCAACGAGCGCGCCAAAGGCGTCGAAGGCTTGCAGTCGCCAATCGTCAAGAACATCCCTGAAACGTCCCTGAACGTGATCCTCGATCGCGTCGGTGCAGTTGACGGCGACATCGTGTTCTTCGGTGCCGACAAGGCCAAGATCGTCAGCGAAGCCCTGGGCGCGCTGCGGATCAAGGTCGGTAACGATCTGAACCTGCTGACCTGCGAGTGGGCGCCGATGTGGGTCGTCGACTTCCCGATGTTCGAAGAGAACGACGACGGCAGCTTCACCGCTTTGCACCACCCGTTCACCGCACCGAAGTGCACCCCGGCAGAGCTGGAAGCCAACCCGGCTGGCGCGCTGTCCCGAGCCTACGACATGGTGTTGAACGGTACCGAGCTGGGTGGCGGTTCGATCCGTATCCACCGCAAGGAAATGCAGCAATCGGTATTCCGCCTGCTGGGCATCAATGAAGCGGAACAGGAAGAGAAGTTCGGCTTCCTGCTCGACGCCCTCAAGTACGGCGCGCCGCCGCACGGTGGCCTGGCCTTCGGTCTGGATCGTCTGGTGATGCTGATGACCGGCGCCCAGTCGATCCGTGAAGTGATCGCCTTCCCGAAAACCCAGAGCGCGGCAGACGTCATGACTCAGGCTCCGGGTCAGGTAGATGCCAAGGCATTGCGTGAACTGCACATTCGCCTGCGCGAAACACCAAAGGCCGAGTAAGGCTGGAGGGCGCATCTTCGGATGCGCCCTTTCTTTATAGACAGAGCTGTACAAGATTTTTGTTTGCCGGCCGGCGCGACTCAGCGTGGCGGGCAATGTTTCAAAGAGAATTCGGAGCGAGTTATGGCAGGTCATTCCAAGTGGGCGAACATCAAGCACCGCAAAGAACGTCAGGATGCCAAGAGGGGCAAGATCTTCACCAAGTGGATTCGTGAACTGACCGTTGCTGCCCGTCAGGGTGGTGGTGATCCTGGTTCCAACCCGCGTCTGCGCCTGGCCCTGGACAAGGCGCTGGGTGCCAACATGAGCCGTGACATCATCGATCGCGCCATCGCCCGCGGTACTGGCGCTGCCGATACCGACGACGTGGTCGAGTTGACCTATGAAGGTTACGGCCCGGGTGGCGTGGCGGTGATGGTCGAGTGCATGACCGACAACCGTAATCGCACTGCAGCCGCTGTCCGCCACGCGTTCAGCAAGTGCGGCGGTAACCTGGGGACTGACGGTTCGGTGGCCTATCTGTTCGAGCGCAAGGGGCAGATTTCCTTCGCCGCCGGTGTCGACGAAGACGCGTTGATGGAGGCTGCCATGGAAGCCGACGCCGATGACGTGGTGACCAACGAAGACGGGTCGATCGATGTGTTCACCTCGTTCGCCGGGTTCTATTCCGTGCGAAACGCGCTGGAAGCGGCGGGTTTCAAAGGGGATGACGCTGAAATCGTCATGTTGCCGACCACCAGCGCCGAACTCGATCTGGAAGGTGCCGAAAAAGTCCTCAAGCTGATCGACATGCTCGAAGACCTGGATGACGTGCAGAACGTCTACTCCAATGCCGAGATCCCGGAGTCGGTGGCCGCTCAGCTCGGTTAAGAGCGAGTAGGATTCATTGTGGGAGCGAGCCTGCTCGCGATAGCGGATTTTCAGGCAGCATCGTTGCTGAAAATGAAACCGCCATCGCGAGCAGGCTCGCTCCCACATTTGTTATTCGCTGTATTGAATATCGTGCTTTGACTCAACTGCAGGCGTTATGACTTTAATTCTTGGTATCGACCCCGGTTCGCGCATCACCGGTTATGGCGTTGTTCGTGATACCGGGCGCGGCTGCGAGTATGTGGCCTCTGGCTGTATTCGTACCGGCGCGGGCGAGCTGCATGAGCGTCTGCAAATTGTCTACCGCGGTGTGCGGGAGATTATCCAGATGTACAAGCCGGTGACCATGGGCATCGAAAAGGTGTTCATGGCCCGCAATGCCGACTCAGCCCTGAAACTGGGGCAGGCCCGTGGCGCCGCTATCGTGGCGGGTGCGGAAGAAAGCCTGGAAATCGCCGAGTACACCGCGACCCAGGTCAAGCAGGCTGTAGTCGGCACTGGCGCTGCCAATAAAGAGCAGGTCCAGATGATGGTCATGCATATGCTGAAACTGACCAGCAAGCCACAAATCGATGCCTCGGACGCCCTGGCCATCGCCATTTGCCATGCTCACACCCGCTCCAGTCTCTTGCCCCACGGCTTGGGGGCGGCACGCAGTCGTGGCGGGCGCCTGCGTCTCTGATAGCATCAGCAATCATTTTTTCCGGAATGAGGGTTTCGCGCCTGTGTTGTCGGCCGAACCCCTTGCTCTGTCAGTCGCTGGCCTCGTGCTGGCCAACGCTCAAGGATCTGTAACGTGATTGGACGCTTGCGCGGCACTCTGGCTGAAAAACAGCCACCGCACCTGATTCTGGATGTAAATGGTCTGGGCTATGAGCTGGAAGTGCCCATGACCACGCTGTATCGTTTGCCGTCGGTCGGTGAACCGCTGACCTTGCACACCCATTTGGTCGTACGCGAAGACGCGCAGTTACTCTATGGCTTCGTCGGCAAGCGCGAGCGAGACTTTTTCCGCGAATTGATTCGTCTCAACGGTGTAGGGCCGAAACTGGCCCTGGCCTTGATGTCGAGTCTGGAGGTCGATGAACTGGTGCGTTGCGTGCAGTCCCAGGACACATCGGCGTTGACCAAGGTGCCGGGCGTGGGCAAGAAAACCGCAGAACGCCTGTTAGTCGAACTCAAGGATCGCTTCAAGGCCTGGGAAACCGTGCCGGCGATGTTTGCCCTGGTGCCGAACCAGCCTGACGGCCCTGCACCGGTCAATACCGCCGAAAACGACGCGGTCAGCGCGCTGATCTCCCTGGGCTACAAGCCGCAGGAAGCCAGCAAGGCGATTTCCGCGATCAAGGAGAAAGGCTTGAGCAGTGAAGACATGATTCGTCGTGCCCTGAAGGGAATGATCTAAGTGATTGAAGCTGATCGTCTGATCGCCGCCACGGGTGGACCTCGTGACCGCGAGGAAGTCCAGGACCGGGCGATTCGTCCTGTCAGCCTGGCCGAATACATCGGCCAGCCGACCGTTCGCGAGCAAATGGAGTTGTTCATCCAGGCTGCCCGTGGCCGTAACGAATCCCTTGATCACACCCTGATCTTCGGTCCTCCGGGGCTGGGTAAAACCACGCTGGCCAACATTATCGCCCAGGAAATGGGGGTGTCGATCAAAAGCACCTCGGGGCCGGTCCTTGAGCGTCCGGGTGATCTGGCCGCGCTGCTGACCAACCTTGAACCGCACGACGTACTGTTCATCGACGAAATCCATCGCTTGTCACCGATTGTCGAAGAAGTGCTGTATCCGGCGATGGAAGATTTCCAGCTCGACATCATGATCGGCGAAGGCCCGGCTGCGCGTTCGATCAAGCTCGATCTGCCGCCGTTCACCCTGGTTGGCGCAACGACACGGGCGGGGATGCTGACCAATCCGTTGCGCGACCGTTTCGGCATCGTCCAGCGCCTGGAGTTCTACAACAACGCCGATCTGTCGACGATTGTCAGCCGCTCGGCCAGTATCCTCGGCTTGCCGCTCGACCCGGAGGGCGCCTTCGAAATCGCCCGCCGCGCCCGCGGCACCCCGCGAATCGCCAACCGTCTGCTGCGTCGTGTACGCGACTTCGCCGAAGTCCGTGCCAAGGGCCATATCACTAAACCGATTGCCGATCTGGCCCTGAATCTGCTGGATGTCGACGAGCGCGGCTTCGATCACCAGGACCGGCGTCTGTTGCTGACCATGATCGAGAAATTCGATGGCGGGCCGGTCGGGGTCGATAGCCTTGCGGCGGCGATCAGTGAAGAGCGCCACACCATCGAAGACGTGCTGGAACCTTACCTGATCCAGCAGGGCTATATCATGCGCACGCCGCGGGGGCGGGTGGTGACGCGGCATGCCTACCTGCACTTCGGCTTAAACATTCCGTCACGATTGGGTGAGATGCCCGTGGTAGACGAATTCCTTGATGCCGTGGACGATTAATTAACTTTTGCGTGCTGAATTTTCGGGCATTGTGCTGTCCTAGGACCGTACTTTCGCGAGAAAGCCGCAGAACAATGAAAAACAGTTGCCTGGCCGATTGGCAACCTGAGGAGTAAGCACTAGAGTATGCGCGCGCAAAACGGGCTTGAGCCTTTCGCACATCGTTGTCGCGTTTATTACGAAGACACCGATGCGGGCGGCATCGTGTATTACGTCAATTACCTCAAGTTTATGGAACGGGCTCGAACCGAGCGGCTACGAGAACTGGGCTTTGCCCAATCGCAGCTGGCAGGGGAGGACCTGTTGTTCGTCGTGCATTCCAGCGAAGCGCGCTACCACGCGCCGGCGCGACTGGACGACGAGCTGCTGGTAAGCGCTGAAGTAATCGAATTGAACCGTGCCAGCCTGCGCTTCAAACAGCAGGTCAGGCGGGCAACGGATGATGCGCTGCTCTGTGAAGGGCAGTTTCTGGTGGCCTGTGTGCGCACTGACAGTTTAAAACCCCGGGCCATTCCCGAAGCTCTACGAGCGGCCTTTGCCGACGTGAGCGGCGCGGGTACTCACTCAAAGCAGGAGATAAAGCGTGGAAGCTAACGTCGTCGACCATTCCTCCATGTGGAGCCTGGTCAGCAATGCCAGTATCGTGGTGCAACTGGTAATGCTGACCCTGGTAGCCGCATCGGTGACCTCATGGATCATGATCTTTCAGCGCAGCAACCTGCTGCGCGCCGGTCGACGTGCCCTGGAGAGCTTCGAGGAGCGCTTCTGGTCGGGTATCGACCTGTCCAAACTCTACCGCCAGGCCGGCAGCAACCCAGACCCTGATTCGGGTGTCGAGCAGATCTTCCGCGCCGGTTTCAAGGAATTCTCCCGTCTGCGCCAGCAGCCAGGCGTTGACCCTGAAGCGGTCATGGAAGGCGTAGCCCGTGCCATGCGCGTCGCGATCTCCCGCGAAGAAGAAAAGCTCGAGCAAAGCCTGCCCTTCCTGGCCACCGTCGGTTCCGTGAGTCCGTACATCGGTCTGTTCGGTACTGTGTGGGGCATCATGAACTCCTTCCGCGGCCTGGCGACTGCCCAGCAAGCAACGCTGGCAACGGTTGCACCCGGTATCGCTGAAGCACTGATCGCTACCGCGATTGGCCTGTTCGCCGCGATCCCTGCCGTTATCGCCTACAACCGTTTTGCCGCTCGCAGTGAAACGCTGATCAGCCGCTACTACACCTTCGCCGATGAATTCCAGGCGATCCTGCACCGCAAAGTGCACACCAGCGAAGAATAAGCAGGTAATTTCCAATGGCTTTAATCGCTCGAGCACGAAACAAGCGCAAGCCGGTCGCCGAGATGAACGTAGTGCCTTACATCGACGTGATGCTGGTGCTGCTGGTCATCTTCATGGTGACCGCGCCGATGCTCAATCAGGGCGTGAAAGTTGATCTGCCCAAGGTTTCCAGCGAAGCCTTGCCGCAGGACAACAACACCCAGGTCCTGACCATTTCCATCAAGTCTGACAAGACCTATTACTGGAACCTTGGCAGCGAAGTCGACACCGAGAAGCAACAGGACAGGGCCATGACCCTGCCGCAGATGACCGATGCGGTGACCAAGATCATTCGCGTCGGCAACGAAGGCGGCAAGCGTACCCAGGTCTTCATTCGCGGCGACAAGAGTGTCGACTACGGCTCTGTCATGGGCGCCATGGGCGGGTTGCAGAAGGCCGGCGTCGGTAATGTTGGCTTGATTACCGAGGCGCCCTGATGCAGCAACAGCGAGAGCCGTCCGCCTCGGAAAGCTACTTCTGGCCTAGTGTCTGGGCGATTGGCTTGCACGTGCTGGTGTTCGGCATGCTGTTTGTCAGTTTCGCCTTTACACCGGAGTTGCCGCCGGCCAAGCCGATTGTCCAGGCGACCCTGTACCAGCTGAAATCGAAAAGTCAGGCGACCACCCAGACCAATCAGAAGATTGCGGGTGAGGCGAAGAAATCCGCCGCGCGCCAGACCGAAGTCGAGCAGATGGAGCAGAAAAAGGTCGAGCAGGAAGCGGTGAAGGCTGCGGAACAAAAGAAAGAAGAAGCGGCTCAAAAGGCCGAGGAAGCCAAGAAGGCCGACGAGTCGAAGAAAGCGGAAGAGGCGAAAAAGGCTGATGAAGCCAAGAAAGCCGATGAAGCGAAGAAGACCGCCGAAGCCAAAAAGGCCGAAGAGAAACAATTGGCTGATATAGCCAAGAAGAAAGCGGAAGAAGAAGCCAAGAAGGCTGCTGAAGAAGAGGCCAAGAAAGCGGCCGCTGAAGAAGCGAAGAAAAAGATCGTCGAAGACGCGAAGAAGAAAGCCGCGGAAGACGCCAAGAAGAAAGCTGAAGCTGAAGAGGCGAAGAAGAAAGTCGCCGAAGACGCGAAGAAGAAAGCTGCTGCCGATGCTGCGAAGAAGAAAGCGCAGGAAGCGGCACGTAAATCCGCCGAAGACAAAAAGGCTCAGGCCCTGGCAGATTTGCTTTCCGACACGCCGCAGCGTCAGCAGGCCTTGGCCGATGAGCAGGGTGACGAAGTCGCCGGCAGTTTCGATGACCTGATTCGCGCTCGTGCAGCGGAAGGCTGGGCTCGTCCACCTTCGGCCCGCAAAGGCATGACGGTCGTGTTGCAAATCGGCATGTTGCCGGACGGTACGGTGACTTCGGTCAGCGTGGCCAAGTCCAGTGGCGACGGTCCGTTCGACGCATCGGCTGTGGCAGCGGTGAAGAATATTGGACGTTTGACAGAAATGCAGGGAATGAAGCCGAGTGATTTCGCTCCGTATCGTTCATTCAAGATGACATTCACACCTGAGGATCTAGCCTTGTGAGAAACCTTCTTCGAGGAATGCTCGTCGCTATCTGCTGCATGGCAGGATTGGCGATGGCAGATGAAAAAAACATTCTGGTCACCAGCGGCAGTGATCGGGCAACCCCGATCGCCGTTGTGCCGTTCGGTAACCAGGGCGGCAGCGTGCTGCCGGACGACATGGCGGAAATCATCGGTAACGACCTGCGTAACTCGGGTTACTACTCGCCGATTCCAAAGCAGAACATGATCAGCCAGCCAAGCCAGGCCAGCGAAATCATCTTCCGTGACTTCAAGGCGCTTGGCGCCCAGTACGTCATGGTCGGCAGCATTGTTCCGGCGGGCGGTCGCCTGCAGGTGCAATACGCACTGTTCAACGTTGCCACCGAGCAGCAAGTGCTGACGGGCAGCGTGTCTGGCGGCGTCGACCAATTGCGCGACATGTCGCACTACATCGCCGATCAGTCGTTCGAAAAGCTCACCGGTATCAAAGGTGCCTTTTCGACCCGCCTGTTGTACGTGACGGCCGAGCGTTTCTCCGAGAAGAACACGCGCTACACGCTGCAACGTTCGGACTATGACGGTGCCCGTGCCGTGACCCTGCTGCAATCGCGCGAGCCGATCCTGTCGCCGCGTTTCGCACCGGATGGCAAGCGCATCGCTTACGTCTCGTTCGAGCAGAAGCGTCCACGAGTGTTCATGCAGAACATCGACACCGGTCGCCGTGAGCAGATCACCAACTTCGAAGGCCTGAACGGTGCCCCTGCCTGGTCGCCGGATGGCAATCGCCTGGCGTTCGTGCTGTCCAAGGACGGCAACCCGGACATCTACGTGATGAACCTCGGTTCGCGTCAGATCACCCGTGTCACCAACGGCCCGGGCATCAACACCGAACCGTTCTGGGGCAAGGATGGCTCGACCATCTACTTCACTTCCGACCGTGGCGGCAAACCGCAGATCTACAAAACCAGCGTGGGTGGCGGCGGTGCGGAGCGTGTGACGTTCGTGGGTAACTACAACGCCAACCCAAAACTGTCGGCTGATGAAAAGACCCTGGTCATGATTCACCGCCAGGATGGTTTCACCAATTTCAAAGTGGCGGCTCAGGATTTGCAGCGCGGTAGTGTAAAAATCCTCACTGATAGCACTCTGGACGAGTCGCCTACTGTTGCGCCCAACGGCACCATGGTAATCTACGCCACCCGCCAGCAGGGCCGGGGAGTCTTGATGCTCGTGTCCATCAATGGACGCGTAAGGCTCCCGCTTCCTACCGCACAAGGCGAAGTCAGAGAACCTTCCTGGTCCCCTTACCTGAACTGACGCGGCGCTATACGTTTTACTTAACACACTGGGGTTCATTAGGAGTTTCACGATGGAAATGCTGAAGTTTGGTAAATTTGCTGCGCTGGCTCTGGCCATGGCTGTAGCTGTAGGTTGCTCGTCCAAAGGCGGCGACAATGCCGGTGAAGGCGCTGTAGATCCAAACGCTGGTTACGGCGCAAACACTGGCGCAGTTGACGGCTCCCTGAGCGAAGAAGCTGCTCTGCGCGCTATCACCACTTTCTACTTCGAATACGACAGTTCGGACCTGAAGCCAGAAGCCATGCGCGCTCTGGACGTTCACGCCAAAGACCTGAAAGCAAACGGCGCTCGCGTTGTACTGGAAGGCAACACCGACGAACGTGGTACTCGTGAGTACAACATGGCACTGGGCGAGCGTCGTGCGAAAGCCGTTCAACGCTACCTGGTACTGCAAGGCGTTTCCCCAGCTCAGCTGGAACTGGTTTCCTACGGCGAAGAGCGTCCAGTTGCTACCGGCAACGACGAGCAGTCCTGGGCTCAAAACCGTCGCGTCGAACTGCGTAAGTAATTCGTCATGCGAACGTGCCGTCGTGCTGTAACTGTCCTGGCTCTCAGTCTCGCGTCGCTTTCGGCGTGGGCTGCGGTTCCTGTGGTCGATAATGACTCCGGCTATAACAATAGCGGGAGCAGTTATCCGCCTGCAGGTTACGGTACGAACGGCGCCTATGCCGGGGGAGGGGTTTCGGCCCCTGTCTCGGCACAGGGCGAGCTGTTCAACCAACTGCAATCAATGCAGCAACAGATCGAGCGCCAGCAAGGTGCAATTGAAGTTCTGCAAAATGATGTAGCGCGCATGAAGCAGGAAAACCTGGAGCGATATCAGGATCTTGATCGGCGCATAGGAACCGGCGTTGCACCAGCCGCGACTCCTGAGAATTCTTCCGGCGGTGGCGATCTGAATGCCCCTGCTGCAGCCGCTGGCGCGAGTGCAGGGGCGGCCGCCGCTCAAGCACCTGCGGCAGGCGGTGAACCGGCGGATCCGGCGAAGGAAAAGCTCTATTACGATGCCGCCTTCGACCTGATCAAAGCCAAGGATTTCGACAAGGCCAGCCAGGCCTTCGCCGCATTCCTGCGCAAATACCCGAATAGCCAATACTCGGGTAATGCCCAGTACTGGTTGGGTGAAGTGAACCTGGCCAAGGGTGATCTGCAAGGTGCAGGCCAGGCGTTTGCCAAGGTTTCTCAGCTTTACCCGAAACACGCCAAAGTGCCTGATTCGCTGTACAAGCTTGCTGATGTAGAGCGCCGCCTGGGTCACACCGACCGGGTAAAGGGCATTCTGCAGCAGGTGGTGTCCCAATATCCGGGCACTTCCGCTGCTCAGTTGGCCCAACGCGATCTGCAGAAAATGTAAGGCTGTTTGAGCCCTTTCGAAGAAACCCGCGCTTGCCGCGGGTTTTTTCGTTAGAATTCACGCCCTTTTTATGAAACACGCTTTTTGGGATCTGCGCATTGCCGGGGTTCCTTGAAGTGCCTGACGGAGGCGGACAGCCTGTTTAGCTGTTACGCCCGTGGCGACTATGCAAGACACATTGAGAATTACCGAAGTTTTTTACTCGTTGCAGGGTGAAACGCGGACGGCTGGCCTGCCCACAGTTTTTGTGCGCCTGACCGGTTGCCCTCTGCGTTGCCAATACTGCGACAGCGCCTATGCCTTTACTGGCGGAACCATCCGCACGCTCGACGATATCCTCGAGCAGGTTGCCGGTTACCGTCCGCGTTATGTCTGTGTCACGGGTGGCGAGCCCCTGGCGCAACCCAACGCCATCCCGTTGCTCAAGCGTTTGTGCGACGCCGGTTACGAAGTGTCACTGGAAACCAGTGGCTCTATCGACATCTCGGCGGTAGATTCCCGGGTCAGTCGCGTTGTCGACCTGAAAACTCCGGGTTCGAAGGAAGCGCATCGCAATCGCTACGAAAACATCGAGCTGCTGACGCCGAACGACCAGGTGAAATTTGTCATCTGTTCCCGCGAAGACTATGACTGGTCCGTATCCAAGCTGATCCAGTATGGTCTTGACCAGCGCGCTGGTGAGGTCCTGTTTTCGCCAAGTCACCATGATCTGAATGCTCGGGATCTTGCAGACTGGGTGGTGGCGGATAATCTGCCGGTACGCTTGCAATTGCAGCTGCACAAGTATCTTTGGAATGACGAGCCGGGGCGCTGAGATGACTGAACAACTGAACACTACGGAAAAACGTGCGGTTATCCTGCTCTCCGGTGGCCTGGACTCGGCAACCGTCGTGGCCATGGCGCGTGCCGAAGGTTATCGCTGCTACACCATGAGCTTCGACTACGGTCAGCGGTCTCACGCCGAACTGTACGCGGCCGAACGTGTCGCCCGGGATTTGGGGGTGATCGAGCACAAGGTCATCGGTCTCAATTTCAATGGCATGGGCGGCTCGGCGCTGACCGACACCAGCATCGATATTCCAGAGGAGTTGGGCGAAGGCATTCCGGTGACTTACGTGCCAGCGCGCAACACGGTTTTCCTGTCACTGGCGTTGGGCTGGGCTGAAGTGCTCGGCGCACGCGACATCTTCATCGGTGTCAACGCAGTGGATTACTCCGGCTACCCGGACTGCCGTCCCGAGTTCATCGAGTCATTCGAGCGCATGGCCAATCTGGCGACCAAGGCGGGTGTAGAGGGCGATGGCTTTCGCATTCAGGCGCCGTTGCAAAACCTCAGCAAAGCGCAGATTGTCCAGGCTGGCACCCAGCTTGGCGTCAACTACGGCCTGACCGTTTCCTGCTATCAGGCTGATGATGAAGGCCGTGCATGCGGCAAGTGCGACAGCTGCCGACTGCGTGCGGAAGGCTTTGCGGCGGCCGGAATCAGCGATCCAACACCTTATTTTTGATTTTTTTTAAAATAGGTGTTGAATAGTCCTTAAAAATCAGTATTATACGCGCCACCACACAGCGGGTCGTTAGCTCAGTTGGTAGAGCAGTTGGCTTTTAACCAATTGGTCGTAGGTTCGAATCCCACACGACCCACCATTTTCAAGCTGTTTTAAAAGTCTGGAAGGCCCACGAAAGTGAGGATTTCCGGATTTTTTTTTGCCCGCGATTTGTGTTTGCCCAAGCCTTGGGCTGCACCGAACTGACGCAAGTCAGAATCATCTTTTGCATCCACCGGATATTCTGTAGCCTTGCGCAGCTTCAACGCTGTCCGTGCCTGATGAATACTCAATTTCCCGGCGGTACCCTGAAGGGTCCGGAGCCGGGTGTATACTCGACTTTCGCGCGAATGCGCCTGCAGGTCTTGCGAACATGACGCAGATTTCCGAACGCCTTCTGGTTCAAGCCCACCTCGACGCCAAGCAGCCCAAGCCGCTGACCGCGCAAGAGGAGGCCCATTACCGTGCCGCCATCGCTGCCGAGCTCAAAGCTCAGGACGCAGTGTTGGTGGCTCACTTCTATTGCGATCCGGTCATTCAGGCCCTGGCCGAAGAAACCGGTGGCTGTGTCTCCGACTCGCTGGAGATGGCCCGCTTCGGCAATGCTCACCCGGCCAAGACCGTAGTGGTCGCCGGTGTGAAATTCATGGGCGAGACGGCCAAGATCCTCAATCCCGAAAAACGCATCCTGATGCCGACGCTGGAGGCGACCTGTTCGCTGGATCTGGGTTGCCCGGTCGATGAGTTTTCCGCCTTCTGCGACCAGCATCCAGAGCGCACGGTTGTGGTTTATGCCAACACCTCGGCGGCGGTCAAAGCCCGGGCGGACTGGGTCGTGACCTCCAGTTGCGCACTGGAGATCGTTGAAAGCCTGATGGACAACGGTGAAACCATCATCTGGGGGCCGGACAAGCACCTGGGCACCTACATTCAACGTCAAACCGGTGCTGACATGTTGCTGTGGGACGGTGCGTGCATCGTTCACGAGGAATTCAAGTCCAAGCAGCTCGAAGACATGAAGGCGCTGTATCCGGATGCGGCGATCCTGGTGCACCCTGAGTCTCCAACCTCGGTCATCGAGTTGGCGGATGCTGTGGGTTCGACCAGTCAGTTGATTGCGGCGGCACAGACCCTGCCGAACAAAACGCTGATCGTCGCGACCGATCGCGGCATTTTTTACAAGATGCAGCAGTTGTGCCCGGACAAGGTGTTCATCGAGGCGCCTACAGCGGGTAACGGCGCCGCATGCCGCAGTTGCGCACACTGCCCGTGGATGGCCATGAACACCCTTGAGCGCACGCTCAAGAGCCTGAAGGAAGGGACGAATGAGATCTTCGTCGACCCGGCCCTGATTCCTCAAGCGATTCGCCCGTTGAAGCGGATGCTCGATTTCACTCAGGCGGCGCGGATGAAACTGGCCGGTAACGCTTAAGATACTCCCGCCAACTAAAAACTGTGGGGAACGAGCAAGCTCGCTCCCCACAGTGGTTTCTGTGTCGGAAAATTATTTGGTCTTCTTCGGAATGCGCACAAGCTGGGTGTCGGAGTAGATGTCATGCCAGCTGCGTTGCTGCTTGTCGAACAGCGACCAGATGAACCCCAGGCCCACACACAGCAGCGATGCGATCGACACCACAAAGCGCAATAGCGCCTGCCACAGGCTGATGGATGATCCATCGGCATTCTGTACGCGGATACTCCAGACCTGCATCCCCAGGGTCTGGCCGGAGTAAGTCCAGAACTTGGCGAAGAAGCCGAACAGTACAAAAAACAATACGGTCGAGAGCAGCGGGTCGCCATCCAGTGCGCCGGATTCGGTCAGGGTGCGCATTTTCTCTTCGCCGATGATCGCCATCTGAATCATCTTGTAGATGCCGCTGGTGACGATCAGCAGGGCCGTACACAGCAGGAAGTCATAGAACATCGCTGCCAGGCGACGACCCAGGCCCGCGGCAGGAAATTCGCCCTGGGGCTTCAGCAGGTGTTTCGACATGGCGGGCTCTCGGTGTAAAAAGAAGCCATTTTACGGATTTACGCGCACAAAAAAGCCCCCGATGTCAGCATCGGGGGCTTTTTCGTTACAGAAGATTAGGCTTCTGCTTGTACTTCATCAGCCTGCATGCCTTTCTGGCCCTGCACGGCGACGAAAGTCACTTTCTGGCCTTCTTTCAGGCTCTTGAAGCCGTTGCCCTGGATGGCGCGGAAATGCACGAACAGATCCGGACCGCTTTCAGGAGTGATAAAACCAAAACCTTTCTCGTCGTTAAACCACTTGACGGTACCGCTCTGACGTTGGGACATTTCTTATTTCCTTTGACGCAAAAATTAATGACAGTCTCCTTCTCATGAAAGAGTACTGGGGCTGGTTGCAGGAGAGTAAGAAGACGTCGAACGGGATGTAGCTAACTTGTAGGCTACTGCCCAGGTCACGATTCCAAGCGACCCATGCAAACACAGTGAACAAACTCTACGCCAACTACGGGAGAAAAAACAAGCCCTGTGAAAGGCCCGGATTTGCTCACGTTGACGGCCTGATATGCCAACTAGTGCTGGCTTATGCGACAGAGCTGTTCAATTGTTTTCGATCGTTATAAGCAAAGTTCATAATCGAAGCTTAAAGCCAAACGATGCACTATTTTATGGCAGTTGCGTTACACATTAGTGCGTTGTAAACGCAACCGCGTTACTTATAGGAACAGTCAATCAGCCGCGGTAGTAGCGTTGTGGAACAAATGGCATTTTGCTTACAAGCAAAGCCACCTTTTTCCCACGAACAATCGCCCAGACGGGTGTATCGATCGCGACGTACGCGCTGTCGATGTAACCCATGGCCAATGGCGCACCCAAGGTTGGCCCGAAACCACCGCTGCAGACGCTGCCGATGATCTCGCCGGCTTCGTTGACGATCTCCGCCCCTTCGCGCACTGGCGTCCGTTCCTGCGGTAGCAGGCCGACACGTTTGCGGCTGACTCCGCCCTGTTGCTGGGCGAATACGGTTTCAGCCCCCGGGAAACCACCGGCACGCGCACCGTCGGCCCGACGCGGCTTGGAAATGGCCCACAACAGGCTGGCTTCGATGGGGGTGGTGTCGGTGTTCATGTCATGGCCGTACAGGCACAAGCCAGCTTCCAGGCGCAGGGAGTCACGCGCGCCGAGGCCAATGGCTTCAACTTCCGGTTCCGCCAGCAGTGCGCGGGTCAGGGCTTCGGCGTTGGCGGCCGGCACGGAAATTTCGAAACCGTCTTCGCCGGTGTAACCCGAGCGGCTGACAAAACAGTCCACACCCAGCAGTTTTACCCGGGCGAACTGCATGAAGGTCATCTTCGCCACTTCCGGTGCCAGACGTGCCAGTACCGTCACGGCCGCCGGTCCTTGGAGGGCGAGCAGGGCGCGCTCCTCGAACAGTGGCTCGATGGTGCACTGCTCGCCAATGTGCTTGCGCAGATGCGCCAGGTCTTGATCCTTGCAGGCAGCGTTGACCACCAGGAACAGTTCGTCGTTACCCAGGTTGGCGACCATCAGGTCGTCGAGGATGCCGCCGCTTTCGTTGGTGAACATTGCATAACGCTGCATGCCCACGGGCAAGTCGATGATATCCACCGGAACCAGGGTTTCCAGGGCCTTGGCGGCATTGGCGCCGGTCAGGCGAATCTGGCCCATGTGCGACACATCGAACAGACCGGCCTGATCGCGGGTGTGCTGGTGTTCTTTCATCACGCCCAAGGGATATTGCACAGGCATGTCATAGCCGGCGAACGGCACCATGCGCGCGCCGAGTTCGATGTGCAGAGCATGCAACGGGGTTTTCAACAGTTGTTCGGTGGACATATTCAGCTCCTGAAGAAGAGTGCAGATGAGCGCGCATCAGCACTCGATAATGTTGACCGCCAAACCGCCACGGGCGGTTTCCTTGTATTTGCTTTTCATGTCGGCGCCGGTCTGGCGCATGGTGCGAATGACCTTGTCGAGGGAAACGAAATGTTGACCGTCACCACGCATGGCCATGCGCACGGCATTGATGGCCTTGACCGAACCCATGGCATTGCGTTCGATACAAGGCACTTGCACCAACCCGCCAATCGGGTCGCAAGTCAGGCCGAGGTTATGTTCCATGCCGATTTCCGCGGCGTTTTCGACTTGCTGCACGGTGCCGCCCAGGACCTCGCACAGGGCACCGGCCGCCATTGAGCAGGCGACGCCCACTTCGCCCTGACAGCCGACTTCGGCGCCGGAGATCGAGGCGTTTTCCTTGTACAAAATGCCGATGGCCGCCGCGGTCAGCAAAAAACGCACGACGCCGTCGTCATTCGCGGTCGGGATGAAGCGCATGTAGTAATGGAGGACGGCAGGAATGATCCCGGCTGCACCATTGGTGGGCGCAGTGACGACGCGTCCGCCGTTGGCGTTTTCTTCGTTGACCGCCAGGGCGTACAGGTTGACCCAGTCCAGCACCGAGAGCGGGTCACGCAAGGACGATTCCGGGTTTTTGCACAGCTGCCGATGCAGCGCGGCGGCCCGGCGCTTGACCTTCAAGCCTCCGGGGAGGATGCCTTCGTTGCGGCAGCCGGCGGCGACGCAGTCCTGCATGACCTGCCAGATTTTCAGGAGGCCGGCACGGGTCTCCGCTTCCGGGCGCCAGGCGCTTTCGTTGGTCAGCATCACCTGGCTGATGGACAAGCCGTAAGTGGCGCAGTGACCGAGCAGTTCCTTGGCGGTTTTGAAGGGAAATGTCAGGGGTGTGGCGTCTTCGACGATGCGGTCGGCGCCGGCGGCGTCTTCGTCGACGACAAAACCGCCGCCGACCGAGTAGTACTCGCGGCTGCGGATTTGCAGCCCGGCTGCGTCGAATGCACGGAAAATCATGCCGTTGGGATGGTAAGCCAACGGTTTGCGAATCATCGCCAGGTGTTCTTTTTCATTGAATGCAATGCTGTGTTCGCCGAGCAGGTTCAGCTGTCCGCTGCCACGAATGGCTTGCAGGCGTGCGGCCACGGTTTCGGTGTCGACGGTGTCCGGGTGTTCGCCTTCCAGCCCCAGCAGCACGGCTTTGTCGCTGCCGTGGCCTTTACCGGTGGCGCCGAGTGAACCGTACAGCTCAACTTTGACGCAGGTGGTCGCGGCCAACAGTTTTTCGCGGCGCAAGCCTTCGACGAAACGCGCGGCTGCGCGCATCGGACCGACGGTGTGGGAGCTGGAGGGGCCGATGCCAATCTTGAACAGGTCGAACACGCTTAAAGACATGGTTGTTCTCCGGTTTCTTCTTATAGGAGTTGGCGGAATTCAGGCGTGATGCATTCCTTGTGGGAGCTGGCTTGCCAGCGATGGCGATGGATCAGGCAGCAAAAATGTCGACTGACCCACCGCTATCGCTGGCAAGCCAGCTCCCACAGGGTTTTGTGGTGTTCTTAAGCGCGGGGGCGAGCAAACCCGCCCCCTCATCTGATTAAGCGTAGCTTTCGATCGACGGGCAGGCGCAGACCAGGTTGCGATCGCCGAACACGTTGTCGACACGACCGACCGGTGGCCAGTATTTGCCTTCGATCAGCGAGGCAACCGGGTACACCGCTTGTTCGCGGCTGTACGGGTGCGACCACTCACCGACCAGCTCCGCCGCCGTGTGCGGGGCGTTTTTCAGTGGGTTGTCGTCCTTGTCCAGGGTGCCGTTTTCCACCGCGCGAATTTCTTCGCGGATGCGGATCATGGCGTCGCAGAAGCGGTCCAGTTCTTCCTTGGATTCACTTTCGGTCGGCTCGATCATCAGCGTGCCGGCCACCGGGAACGACATGGTCGGGGCGTGGAAGCCGAAGTCGATCAAGCGTTTGGCTACGTCATCAACGCTGATGCCGCTGCTGTCTTTCAGCGGACGCAGATCAAGGATGCACTCGTGCGCCACCAGGCCGTTGCTGCCGGTGTACAGCACTGGGTAGTGCTCTTCCAGGCGACGGGAAATGTAGTTGGCGTTGAGGATCGCCAGCTGCGAAGCACGCTTCAAGCCTGCGCCACCCATCATGCGAATGTACATCCAGGTAATCGGCAGAATGCTTGCGCTACCGAACGGTGCCGCGCAGACCGCGCCTTCCTTGCGTGCCATCTGGGCGTGGCCCGGCAGGAACGGAGTCAGGTGCGATTTCACGCCGATCGGGCCGACGCCCGGGCCGCCACCGCCGTGCGGGATGCAGAAGGTTTTGTGCAGGTTCAGGTGCGAGACATCGCCGCCGAACTTGCCTGGCGCGCAGAGGCCAACCATCGCGTTCATGTTGGCGCCGTCGATGTACACCTGGCCGCCGTTGTCATGAATGATGCCGCAGATTTCGCGGATGCCTTCTTCGAACACGCCGTGGGTCGACGGGTAGGTGATCATCAGCGCGGCGAGGTGTTCGCGGTGCTCGATGGCCTTGGCGCGAAGGTCTTCGATGTCGACGTTGCCACGGGCATCGCAGGCGGTGACGACAACGCGCATGCCGGCCATTTGTGCGGTGGCCGGGTTGGTGCCGTGGGCCGACGACGGGATCAGGCAGATGTCGCGACGGTCTTCGCCACGGCTCTGGTGGTAGGCGCGAATCGCCAACAGACCCGCGTATTCACCTTGGGAACCGGCGTTCGGTTGCAGCGAGATCGAGTCGTAACCGGTGGCGGCGCAGAGCATCGCTTCGAGTTCGTCGGTCAGTTGCTGATAACCGGCGTTTTGCTCGGCCGGGGCAAACGGGTGCAGGGCGCCGAATTCAGCCCAGGTCACCGGGATCATTTCACTGGCAGCATTGAGCTTCATGGTGCACGAACCCAGCGGGATCATGGTGCGATCCAGGGCCAGGTCTTTGTCGGCCAGCTTGCGCAGGTAGCGCATCAGCTCGGTTTCCGAGTGATAGCGGTTGAACACCGGATGGCTGAGGATTGGCGACTGACGTACCAGCGTGGCCGGGATGGTGCTCTGCACCGAGGCGGCGAGGGCGGCGAAGTCCGGCAGGGTCTTGCCGTTGGACAGCAGGCTCCAGAGGGTTTCAACGTCGGCCTGGGTGCTGGTTTCGTCAAGGGACAGGCCCAGACGTTCAGCGTCGACGACGCGCAGGTTGATCTGCTGGGCGCGCGCCTGATCGTGCAGTCTGGCGGTGTCGGCGCCGGCATTGATCGTCAGGGTGTCGAAGAAGTTTTTCTGTTCGACGTTCAGCCCCAGAGCGGTCAAGCCCTTGGCCAGGATCGCGGTCAGGTGATGGACGCGATTGGCGATTTGGGTCAGGCCTTTAGGGCCGTGGTAAACAGCGTACATGCTGGCGATGTTGGCCAGTAGCACTTGCGCGGTGCAGATGTTGGACGTGGCCTTCTCGCGGCGGATGTGTTGTTCGCGGGTTTGCATGGCCAGGCGCAGGGCCGGCTTGCCGAAACGGTCCACGGAAACACCGACCAGACGGCCCGGCATGTCGCGCTTGAACGCATCGCGGGTGGAGAAGTAGGCCGCGTGCGGACCACCGAAGCCCAGCGGCACGCCGAAGCGTTGCGCGCTGCCGATGGCCACGTCGGCGCCGAATTCGCCCGGCGGGGTCAGCACGGTCAGGGCCAGCAGGTCGGCGGCCACGGCCACCAGAGCGTTGGCGGCGTGGAAGCGCTCGGTCAGTTCGCGGTAGTCGAACACGTCACCGTTGCTTGCCGGGTACTGCAGCAGGGCACCGAAGAACGGCGTCACGTCGGTCAGTTCACGCTCGTCGCCAACCACCACGTCGATGCCCAACGGCTCGGCACGGGTGCGCAGCACGTCAAGAGTCTGCGGGAGGCAATGCGCGGAGGCGAAGAATTGGTGGCTGCCTTTGTTCTTGCTCAAGCGTTTGCAGAAGGTCATGGCTTCAGCAGCGGCAGTGGCTTCGTCGAGCAGCGAAGCGTTGGCGATCGGCAGGCCGGTGAGGTCGCTGATCAGGGTCTGGAAGTTCAGCAGCGCTTCGAGACGGCCTTGGGAGATTTCTGGCTGGTACGGGGTGTAAGCGGTGTACCAGGCTGGATTTTCCAGGAGGTTGCGCAGGATCGGCGACGGCGTGTGGGTGCCGTAGTAACCCTGGCCGATGAAAGTCTTGAACAGCTGGTTCTTGCCGGCGATGGACTTGATCAACGCCAAGGCATCGGCTTCGCTCAGACCGTCTTCCAGGCCGAGTACGCTGGTGCCCTTGATGCTGTCGGGAATCACGCTGGCGCTCAGGGCTTCCAGGGAATCGAAGCCCAGGCTGTTGAGCATGGCTTGCTCGTCACCGGCGCGCGGGCCGATGTGACGGGCGATGAATTCGTTGGCGGTCGTCAAATTGATTTGCGTCATGTCAGTGCTCCTCAGGCTTCGGCTTGGGCTTTGATCAGGCGGTCGTAGGCGTCCTGATCCAGCAGTTGGCCGACAGCGTTGGCGTCGCTTGGCTTGAAACGGAAGAACCAGCCTTCGCCCAGCGGATCTTCGTTGACCAGCTCAGGGCTGCTGTCCAGCGCCGGGTTGACTTCCAGCACTTCGCCGTCCAGCGGCATGTACACGCCGCTGGCGGCTTTTACCGATTCCACGGTGGCGGCTTCGGCGCCTTTGTCGTAGGACTGCAGCTCAGGCAGTTGTACGAAAACCACGTCGCCCAGGGCGTTCTGGGCGAAAGCGGTGATACCGACTGTGACGCTGCCGTCAGCTTCGGTGCGCAGCCATTCGTGATCTTCAGTAAAACGCAACTCGCTCATGGAAACTCCTAAGGGGCCAGACTCATCTGGTGGACGCGATTGAATGCTTGGGCGATGCCCTGGTTATGAGCGTCTACTTAGCAAGAATACGGCCAATGTTGTTTTTCTTATTTGGATCAATGATTTAGCGGGATTCGGAGTTCCAGGGTGAGGGGGCGCTGTAGCGAAATCGATACGGCAATTATCAAGGATAAAAGCTGAGGTGGATCAAAGCCTTGCGCAGCCGTGATCGGGGCGGAGTGTAGCGATATCGTTCCGCTGTAGCGCTTTCAGTACAGGTGGAGGTCGCTTTTGAATAGATCGTTCCCACGCTCTGCGTGGGAATGCCACTTGTGACGCTCTGCGTCACGCTGTGGGACGCAGAGCGTCCCGGGCTGCATTCCCACGCGGAGCGTGGGAACGATCATCAAACGATCAATCAAACGCTCTACGGCTTATTGGGGATGCCGTACTTGCGCAACCGATGAGCGATGGCGGTATGCGAGGTTTGCAGGCGGCTGGCCAGTTGGCGGGTCGAGGGGTAGCTGACGTAGAGTTTTTCCAGCAGGTTTTTCTCGAACGCGTCCATGGCCTGTTCCAGGCTGTCGACGTCCTGATCGCTCTGGCGTGCCACCGAGGTGCCGGCGATGTCGAGGTCGCCGATGTCCACCAGGCTGCTTTCGCAGATGGCGGCGGCGCGGAAGATTACGTTTTGCAGTTGCCGCACATTGCCCGGCCAGCGGTTGCCGAGCAAAGCCGGATAAGTGCCCGGCGCCAGGCGACAGACCGGACGCTGGATTTGGGCGCACGCCTGCTGCATGAAATAGCGGGCCAACAACAGGATGTCCTGGCCACGTTCGCGCAGCGGCGGCACTTCGACATTGAGCACGTTGAGCCGATAGAACAGGTCTTCGCGAAACAGGCCTTCGCTGACCATTTTTTCCAGGTCGCGGTGGGTCGCACTGAGGATCCGTACGTTGACCTTGACCTCTCGATCACCGCCCACCCGCCGGAAGCTGCCGTCGTTGAGAAAACGCAGCAATTTGGCCTGCAAGTACGGCGACATCTCGCCGATCTCGTCGAGAAATACCGTGCCTTGGTTGGCCAGCTCCATCAGCCCCGGCTTGCCGCCCCGTTGCGCGCCGGTGAAGGCGCCGGGTGCATAGCCGAACAGCTCGCTTTCGGCGAGGTTTTCCGGCAAGGCCGCACAGTTCAACGCCAGAAACGGCGAGCTGTGCCGCGCACTGATGGCGTGACAGGCGCGGGCCACCAGCTCCTTGCCAGTACCGGTTTCGCCCTGGATCAACAGCGGCGCATCGAGGGCCGCCACCCGTTGTGCGCGGACTTTGAGCGTGCGAATGACCGGCGATTCACCCAGCAGCGCATCGAAACCTTCGGCGTGGTCGTGGTGCAGCGCCGACAGCCGTTCGCCAATGCGATTGGGTTGATAGAGGGTCAGCAACGCGCCAGCGTCGGTGATGGGCGTGGCATCCAGCAATAAAGTCTGGCCGTTGACCGTGATTTCGCGCAGCGGCAGACGAAAACCGTGTTCGAGCAGGGCGTCGAGCAACGCCGGATCGGAAAACAGCTCGGCAATGCTTTCACCGGCCGGTTCGCGACCGTACAGGGCGATCAATGCCGGGTTGGCCAGCAGCACTTTGCCGGCGCTGTCCAATGCCAGCACCGGGTCAGTCATGGCCGCCAGCAACGCATCGAGCTGCAGGTGTCGGCGCTGGCCGGGCAGGATGTCGACCACGGTGACCGCTTGCACGCCGCGCACGCTGAACAGCGCATCCCGTAACTCTTCGAGCACTTGCGGGCTCAGGGTCGGCGCGTCGATATAGACGTTGGGCGGGACCATTTCCACCGCATCCAGATTGAGATTGCGCCCACCGAGCAGGGCCAGGACTTCCTGGGTAATGCCGACGCGGTCGATGAAGCTGACGTGGATACGCATGGGACGCTTTCGGGTTCTGGATTACGGAGGGTGGCAAGTATGCCTTGGAGCAGGGGGTAAGGTGAAATCCAGAGCGGGATGATGATCGTTCCCACGCTCTGCGTGGTAACGCTGCCATGGACGCTCCGCGTCCACACTGACGCGGAGCGTCGGGGGATGCATTCCCACGCCGGAGCGTGGGAACGATCAGCAGAGGTACCTGAGTTACTCGAAGTGTTCGAGGTTGACCGGGTCGCCGGATTTCATATTCAACTGCTGCCGGATGTCTTCAAACATCAGATCGTAATGCTTGTGGACAGAGCCGATCTGGCTGTGGGTCTTGGGAATTCCGTACTTTTCGGCGATTTTCGTCACGTTGCTGGCGAAGTTGTAGGCTTCCTCTTTCGGCAGGAAGAACGGCTCCGACACGTCCTTGCCCTGAATGCTGCCATGCAAGGTGAACTGGATGCCTTTTTCCCCTTTGGCATTCTTGCTGACTTCATAATCGAGGTGCACGTTGTAGCTGACATCATCCGGGGTCAGCGCATGACGTTCGATGTGCAAGTGTCCCGGCTCGAATTGTGCCATTCACGTCTCTCCTTACAGGTAGGTAATGCCAGGTGTCGCGGTGCTGATGCGGGTGCCAGCCTTGCCCTGGACGATCGATTCGATGTCGGCGAGTGAGCCGATCACCGCGACTTTTCCAGTATGGCGTGCGAACTCGCAGGCTGCCTGCACCTTTGGTCCCATGGAGCCTGCGGCGAAGCCGAGTTTTTCCATTTCGTCCGGGTGAGCCTGAGCGATGGATTTCTGGGTGGGTTTACCGAAGTCGACAAACGCCGCGTTGACGTCGGTGGCGATCACCAGCAAATCGGCTTCAAGCTGTTCGGCCAGCAGCGCCGAGCACAGGTCCTTGTCGATGACCGCCTCGACACCTTCGAGCTTGCCGGGGGCGGTGTACATGGTCGGAATGCCGCCACCGCCGGCGCAAATCACGATGCTGCTTTTTTCCAGCAGCCACTTGATCGGGCGTATTTCAAAGATGCGTTTCGGTCTGGGGCTGGCGACTACCCGGCGATATTTGTCGCCGTCCGGGGCGATTGCCCAGCCTTTTTCGGCAGCCAGTTTTTCTGCCTCGGCCTTGGTGTACACCGGGCCGATGGGTTTGGTGGGGTTCTGGAAGGCCGGGTCATTGGCATCGACTTCGACCTGCGTCAGCAGGGTCGCGAACGGCACTTCGAAGTCCAGCAGGTTGCCCAGTTCCTGTTCGATGATGTAGCCGATCATGCCTTCGGTTTCGGCACCGAGCACGTCCAGCGGATAGGGAGAAACCGAGGTGTAGGCCGCGGCCTGCAATGACAACAGCCCGACCTGCGGGCCATTGCCGTGGGCGATGACCAGTTGGTTGCCGGCGTGGATCTTGGCGATCTGCTCGGTGGCGATCCGGATGTTGGCGCGCTGGTTGTCAGCGGTCATCGGTTCACCCCGACGGAGCAGGGCGTTACCGCCCAGTGCAACGACGATACGCATGGTGGTTGTCCTTTTAGAGTCGGTGATCCTGGATCGTTCCCACGGTCCCCGTGGGAATGCATCTGGTGACGCTCCGCGTCACATCGGACGCGGAGCGTCCGTGGCGGCATTCCCACGCAGAGCGTGGGAACGATCGTTTGGGGGCAGTCCTTACAAATCAGCCAGCGTCGACACCAGAATCGCCTTGATGGTGTGCATGCGGTTTTCCGCTTGCTCGAAGGCAATGCACGCCGGCGACTCGAAGACGTCATCGGTCACTTCGATACCGTTCTTCAGGTGTGGATACTGCTCGGCGATCTGTTTGCCGACCTTGGTGTCGCTGTTGTGGAAGGCCGGCAGGCAGTGCATGAACTTGGTGCGCGGGTTGCCGGTGGCTTTCATCAGTTCGGCGTTGACCTGATACGGCAGCAGTTGCTGAATGCGCTCGGCCCAGGCCTCCACGGGTTCGCCCATCGACACCCAGACATCGGTGTGAATGAAGTCCACGCCTTTGACGGCGGCTTTCGGGTCTTCGGTGAGGGTGATGCGGGCACCGCTTTCTTCACCGTACTGTTTGCAGCGGGCCACCAGGTCGTCCGCCGGCCACAAGGCTTTCGGCGCGCAGATGCGTACGTCCATGCCGAGCTTGGCACCGATCAGCAGCAGCGAGTTGCCCATGTTGTTGCGGGCGTCGCCGAGGTAGGCGTAGCTGATGTCGTGGATCGGTTTGTCGGCATGTTCACGCATGGTCAGCACGTCGGCAATCATTTGCGTCGGGTGATATTCATCGGTCAAACCGTTGAACACCGGGACCCCGGCAAACTTGGCCAGTTCTTCGACGATCTCCTGTTTGAAACCACGGTATTCGATCGCGTCGTACATGCGCCCCAGTACGCGGGCGGTGTCCTTCATGCTTTCCTTGTGGCCGATCTGCGAAGAGTTGGGATCGATGTAGGTGACGTTGGCACCCTGGTCATAGGCCGCGACTTCGAACGCACAGCGGGTGCGGGTCGAGGTTTTTTCGAAGATCAGCGCGATGTTGTTGCCCTTGAGGTGCTGCTGTTCGGTGCCGGTGTATTTGGCGCGCTTGAGGTCGCGGGACAGGTCGAGCAGGTAACGCAATTCGCGAGGGGTGTGGTGTTCCAGGCTCAGCAGATTGCGGTTATGAATATTGAACGCCATTTTGGATCTCCTAAGGTGTCGGTTATCCCTTCGGCCCACACTCGGTAAGTGCGGGCCGAAGTTAATAGGTTAGTAGTCGATCGGATCGCGGATGATCGGGCAGGTCATGCAGTGGCCGCCGCCGCGACCGCGTCCGAGTTCGCCGGCGCTGATGGTGATCACTTCCACCCCGGCCTTGCGCAGCAGAGTATTGGTGTAGGTATTGCGGTCGTAGCCGATGACCACCCCCGGTTCCACGGCCACCACGTTGTTGCCGTCATCCCATTGCTCGCGTTCGGCGGCGAAGCTGTTGCCGCCGGTTTCGACGACGCGCAGGGCCTTGAGGTTGAGGGCCTTGGCCACGGTGTCGAGGAAGTTGGTTTCTTCGCGACGGATGTCGATGCCGCCCGGTTTGCTTTCGTCGGGGCGAAGGGTGAAGGCAACAATCTGGTTCACCACTTCCGGGAAGATCGTCACCACATCGCGGTCGCAGAAACTGAACACGGTGTCCAGGTGCATCGCCGCGCGGGATTTCGGCAGGCCGGCGACGATGACCTTCTCGACGGCTTTGTTCTTGAACAGGTTGACCGCCAGTTGGCCGATGGCCTGGCGGGATGAGCGTTCGCCCATGCCGATCAACACCACGCCGTTGCCGATCGGCATCACGTCGCCGCCTTCGAGGGTGGAACTGCCGTGGTCCTTGTCCGGGTCGCCATACCAGATTTCGAATTCGGCGTTGGTGAACTGCGGATGGAATTTGTAGATGGCGGTGGTCAACAGGGTTTCCTGGCGACGCGCCGGCCAGTACATAGGGTTGAGGGTGACGCCACCGTAGATCCAGCAGGTGGTGTCGCGGGTGAACTGGGTGTTGGGCAGCGGCGGCAGGATGAAGCTGGAGTGGCCGAGGAATTCACGGAACATCTGGATGGTCTTGCCGCCGAAACTGTCCGGCAGGTCATCGGCAGAGACCCCGCCAATCAGGAACTCGGCGATCTTGCGCGGCTCCAGGCTGCGCAGCCATGAACTCGTTTCATTGATCAAGCCCAGGCCCACCGAATCGGCGGTGATCTTGCGTTGCAGAATCCAGTCCAGGGCTTCGGGGATGGCGACGATGTCGGTCAACAAGTTGTGCATTTCCAGCACATCGACATTGCGCTCACGCATCTTGGTGACGAAATCGAAATGGTCGCGCTTGGCCTGAGCCACCCACAGTACGTCGTCGAACAGCAGTTCGTCGCAGTTGTTCGGGGTCAAACGCTGGTGGGCAAGCCCGGGGGAGCAAACCATGACTTTGCGCAATTTGCCGGCTTCGGAATGGACGCCGTACTTAACTTTTTCCGTGGTCATTTCAGTGATCCTCCAGCTACAAATTACAGGGTCAGAAAGCCGTCATAGAGACCGTAGGCCGCTACCAGCGCGCCCACGACCACCGCGGCGAAAATCAGTTTCTCGACGTTGGTGAACACCGGTTTGTCGAGTTCCAGCTTGGCCTTGGCGAACAGGATGGCGCCGGGTGCGTAGAGCAGGGCCGAGAGCAGCAGGTACTTGATACCGCCGGCATAGAGCAGCCAGACCGCGTAAATCAACGCGATGGCGCCGATGATCAGATCCTTCTGCCGTTCACCCGCCGCGCCTTCATAGGTTTCGCCGCGTACCGCCAACAGCAGGGCATAGGCGGCCGACCACAGGTATGGCACCAGAATCATCGAGGTGGCGAGGTAGATCAGCGACAGGTAAGTGCTGGCCGAGAACAGCGTGATGATCAGGAACACCTGAACCATGGCGTTGGTCAGCCACAGCGCATTGACCGGCACCTGATTGGCGTTTTCCTTGCGCAGGAAGGCCGGCATGGTGTGGTCCTTCGCGGCGGCGAACATGATCTCCGCACACAGCAGCACCCATGACAACAGCGCACCAAGCAGGGAAATGATCAGGCCGACACTGATCAGTACCGCCCCCCATTTACCCACCACATGCTCGAGCACGGCGGCCATCGACGGGTTCTGCAGCTTGGCCAGTTCCGGTTGAGTCAGGATGCCCAGCGACAGCACGTTCACCAGCACCAGAATGAGCAGCACGGAAATAAAGCCGATCACCGTGGCCTTACCCACATCACTGCGTTTTTCCGCACGCGCCGAGAAAATGCTCGCACCTTCAATGCCGATGAACACCCAGACGGTGACCAGCATCATGTTGCGCACCTGATCCATCACGCTGCCCAGGTCAGGGTTTTTCAGGCCCCAGATGTCGGCGGTGAAGATGTCCAGTTTGAACGCGAACACGGCAATCAGGATGAACAGCACCAGCGGCACAATCTTGGCTACGGTGGTGACCAGGTTGATGAAGGCGGCTTCCTTGATCCCGCGCAGCACCAGCAGATGGACGGCCCAGAGCAGGACAGAGGCGCCAATCACTGCAGCCACCGTGTTGCCCTCACCGAAGACCGGGAAGAAGTAACCCAGGGTGCTGAACAGCAGGACGAAATAGCCGACGTTGCCCAGCCAGGCGCTGATCCAGTAGCCCCAGGCGGAAGAAAAGCCCATGTAGTCGCCGAAGCCGGCCTTGGCGTAGGCGTAGACACCACCGTCGAGGTCAGGCTTGCGGTTGGCCAGGGTCTGGAACACAAAAGCGAGCGTCAGCATACCCACGGCGGTGATGGCCCAGCCAATCAGAATGGCGCCGACGTCAGCACTGGCGGCCATGTTCTGTGGCAAAGAAAAAATCCCTCCACCTATCATTGAACCAACTACCAGGGCAACCAGTGCTCCCAGTCGAAGTTTTCCAGGGGTTTCAGACATTGCATGACTCCATTGCAGATGAAGAGGGTTAACAGCTTGGTTCTGTTTACAACTCAATCAGCTGACATGGATCAGTGCATGCTCACATTGTGGATAAAAGCTCACCAAATATTCGCAGGCACAAGTCAGCATTCTGAAAAGCCTGTCCTAGAGGCGTCGTGTTTTAAGTATTTAACGGATCGTGTTGCTGCTTTATGACGCTAGTTCGTTTTTAGGCGGACGCAAACTTTGCGGAGGTAAATTCAGTAGCAAATAGTTTTATTGAGGGGCACGGTTAAAGCGAATCGCTATAAAAAAGGGTAAATCTATAAGCGCTCAGTAAGAGTCGTAAATTGGCGTTAACGAATAAAGGTTATTACGCTCTACCCAATTAGATAATAAGAAGATAACCCGGTATTTTCCGAGCCATTGGAGGCGCAACAATGTCGCAAACCCAGCAAAAGCTTCGCCTGAGCGCGCTGATCGCTCTGGTCGTGGGCTCGATGATTGGCGGTGGAATATTTTCCTTGCCGCAGAACATGGCCGCCAAAGCCGATGCCGGTGCGATATTGATTGGTTGGGCAATCACCGCCGTCGGCATGCTGACCCTGGCGTTTGTGTTCCAGACCCTGGCCAATCGCAAACCGGAGCTGGACTCGGGGGTGTACGCCTACGCCAAGGCCGGCTTTGGCGATTACATGGGGTTTTCCTCGGCATGGGGTTACTGGATCAGCGCCTGGCTGGGCAACGTCGGCTACTTCGTTTTGCTCTTCAGCACGCTGGGGTTTTTCTTTCCGGTTTTCGGCGAGGGCAATACGCCGATTGCCATTGCCTGTGCCTCGGTGCTGTTGTGGACGGTGCATTTTGTGGTGATGCGCGGAATCAAAGAGGCGGCGTTCATCAACCTGCTGACCACGGTGGCCAAGATCGTGCCGTTGATCCTGTTCATCGTGATTGCTGCGGTGGCGTTCAAGGCCGATGTGTTTACCCGTGACATCTGGGGGCGCAGCAACCCGAGTTTCGGTAGCGTGATGGACCAGGTGCGCAACATGATGCTGGTCACTGTCTTTGTGTTCATCGGTATCGAAGGCGCCAGTGTCTATTCGGCGCGGGCGGAGAAACGTTCGGATGTGGGGCGGGCCACGGTCATTGGTTTTCTCGGTGTGTTGGCGTTACTGGTGCTGGTCAACGTGTTGTCGCTGGGCATCATGAGCCAACCGGAGTTGGCCACCTTGCAGAACCCGTCGCTGGCGTCGGTGCTGGAGCATATCGTCGGCCCTTGGGGCGCGTTGCTGATCAGCGTGGGGCTGGCGATTTCACTGCTGGGCGCGTTGCTCTCCTGGGCGCTGCTGTGTGCCGAGATCCTGTTCGCCACGGCGAAAGACAAGACCATGCCGGCGTTCCTGACCAAGGAAAACGCCAATCATGTGCCGGTCAATGCGCTATGGCTGACCAACGTGATGATTCAGCTGTTCCTGCTGATCACGCTGTTTTCCGCCGGCACCTACACCAGCCTTATTTACCTGGCCTCGTCGATGATTCTGGTGCCGTATCTGTGGTCGGCGGCCTATGCGGTGTTGTTGAGCGGGCGCGGTGAAACCTATGAGCACGCTTCGGCAGAACGGACCAAGGATCTGTTGATCGGCGGCGTGGCCCTGAGTTACGCGGTGTGGTTGTTGTACGCCGGTGGTTTGAAGTATTTGCTGCTCTCGGCCTTGCTGTATGCCCCGGGCGTGATCCTGTTCGCCAAGGCCAGGCGTGAACAGGGCAAACCGCTGTTCACACCGGTCGAGAAGGGCATATTCACCTGTGTCATCTGCGGCGCCGGGTTGGCAGCCTATGGGCTGTACAGCGGGGTGTTGAGGTTGTGAGCACTCCTGCATGGACTGCATCAACCTGCGGGAGTGAGCCCGCTCGCATCGAAGGGCTTGCGCAACGAGAGGCCGAGCATAGATTGATGAAAACCCCTTGCAGGAGCTTAGCTTGCTCGCGATGGCGGCGTGACAGTCAGCTATGCAGTGTCTGACCCTGCGCTATCGCGAGCAAGCTTTGCTCCTGCCGGGTGCGTTTTCAAACGCGGAACTGATCCATCAACTTCATTTGCTGGGTCGTCAGGCTGTTGAGTTGGCTGCTGATGTGCGCCGATTCGGTAGCTTGGCCGGTCAGGGTTTCGGTGACGGTGCGGATCGCCGAGACGTTGCGGTTGACCTCTTCGGCTACGGCGCTTTGCTGTTCCGCGGCGCTGGCGATTTGCAGGTTCATGTCGCTGATCACGGTGACTGCGTCGCTGATTTTGCTCAAGGCCTGCACCGCTTGCTGGATTTGCCCGGCGTTGCTGTGGGCCTGGGTCTGGCTTGAATGCATGGTGGCAACCACGCCGCGTGTGCCGCTCTGGATACGTTCGATCACCAGGCGAATTTCTTCCACCGAGTCCTGGGTGCGTTTGGCCAGGTTGCGCACTTCGTCGGCCACCACCGCAAAACCACGACCGCTCTCGCCGGCACGCGCGGCTTCGATCGCCGCGTTGAGCGCCAGCAGGTTGGTTTGCTCGGCGATACTGCGGATCACCTCCAGCACCGACCCGATCTGCTCGCTGTTGACTGCCAGTGCCTCGACTTCGGTCACAGCCTTGCTGACTTCGTCGGCCAGTTGATTGATGTCGCGGGTGCTGCGCTCGATGATCTGCATGCCATCGCGGGCCGATTGATCGGCGCCTTTGGCGGCGCTTGCCGCATTCGACGCACTGTTGGCGACGTCGTGGGCGGTGGCACTCATCTCATTGGAAGCGGTGGCGACCTGGTCGATTTCGCGGAACTGCACCTGCATGCCTTCGCTGGTTTGACGGGCGATTTCCGAAGACTGGTCAGCGGTGCCGCGAGCGTCAGTGATGCTTTGCTTGATCTGCGCGATGGTCGGTTGCAGCTTGTCGAGGAACCGGTTGAACCAACTGACCAGCTCGCCCAATTCATCCTTCTTGCTGTAGTGCAGACGCTGGGTCAGGTCGCCGTCGCCACTGGCGATCGCCTTGAGCATGTCGGCCACGCTGTTGATCGGCCGGGTCACGCCCGAAGCGGTGAGCCACATCAGCAGCAAGCCGACCAGGCCGGCAATGATTGCCACGAGCACGGCTTTGATCGTGCCACTTTGCTGGGCGTCGTCGAGCACTGATTGCAGCTTCACCGAATCCGCCAGCAGCACTTGCCTGGGCAGGTCGATGACCACGCCCCAGGCTTTGGAATCGGCAATCGGGCTGACCGGGTACACCGCGCGGATCAGGTCACCCTGCTGGAGAATTTTCGCGGTGCCGGCGCCGAGCAGTTGCAAGACATCCTTGCCATCTGCGCCCAGGGTATCGCCGATGCTTTTGCCGACTTTGCTGGCGTCGACGCTGTAGGCCGCCATGACGCCCGTGCCGGAGACAATCAGCATGTGCCCGGCGCTGTTGAACAGTTCACGCTGGGAATCGACCGCCGCAGCTTGCAGGGCGTCGAGCGCGATGTCGATACCGACCACGCCGATGGCTTTGCCCTCAACCAGCAGCGGAACGGAAATGGTGGTCATCAACACTTCCTTGCCACCGACCGTATCGGCGTACGGGTCGAGCAGGCAGGTACGCTTGCTGTCCCGCGGGCAGGTGTACCAGATGTTGTAGGGCGTGCCGCTGAGGTTAAGCGTGGTCTTGGTCATGTCCTCTTCGACCATGATGGTATTGAGCGCTTCACCCCCGGCGCGGCTCCAGTACGTAGCGAAGCGACCCGCCTCGTTGGACTGTCGGGCTGCATCATTGGCGAACTCGCTGTCCTTGCCGTCGAGGCCGTTGGGTTCGAACGCCAGCCAGATCCCCAGCACCTTGCTGTTGCGCTCGAATGCGGTCTTCAAGCTCTGGTTCAACTCTTCGCGCAGGGCACCGGGCTCGAGCGAGCGCTTGGCGGCGAGGTTGCGCATGTCGTTGATCTGATCCGCCAACGCGGTCACTACCGTCAGGGTTTCACCGAACGTCTTCTGCACCCGAACCGCTTGCTCGGCGGCCTTGGCCTGCAGCAAGTCCTGCACGCTGGCGGTGAGCATTCTGCTGCTGGAGTCGCTGACCAGTTCATCGTTCTGATTGGTCTGGTAGAAGTTCATGCCCACGATCAACGCGACGACGCCGAGCAGGCAGAGGCCGGAGAGCAGGACAATTTTCAGGCGGATGGACAGTGAGTCGAACATGGGGCGAGCTCGCGAATGGATGAATAGTTGGCTGTGAGCCGGAGCGGCTCGATCCGCCAAATCCATTTAGCGCCATTCCATCCACATCGGCGCGAAGCCGAGATTGCATGAGCAGCATGCCGACGAACGGTCATGGTTGAACGTTTGCGCGGGAAAATGTGCCGAAAGCAGGCTCAAAAACAGGAAAAATCGCGGTGCATTCAGGTGCGTCGCGTCGGCGATTCAGGCCGCGACCAGATCCACAGATTGCCCAGCCCCATTCCGACGATCGCCAGATAAATCGGCCAGCCATGGTCGAGCATTACCAGCATGAGACCGGCACATAACAGCATGCTGACCGTGGCGCTGACTTTGGCCCGGCGCGCGATGATTCTGCCGTTGCGCCAATTGCTGAGGATGGGACCGAACAATCGATGACTTTCCAGCCAGGCACTCAGGCGTGGCGAACTTTTAGTGGCGGCCCAGGCGGCCAGCAGGATGAATTCGGTGGTCGGCAGGCCGGGAATGACGATGGCGATCAGGCCGATACCCAGGCTGACGTAGGCCAGCAGGCCGAAGAGAACGCGGGTTAGTTTTGAGGAGGCGGGCATGGGCTCAAGGCAGGTATCGAGGCTAGATCAGGATCTGGGGAAGTTGCTCGGTCCCTGTGGGAGCGGGCTCGCCCGCGATAGCATTTTCCAATTCAGCATCTCTAATGGATGTGAAGCCGCCATCGCGGGCAAGCCCGCTCCCACAGGATTTTTATACAGTCAGGCGATTTCCGGGGTGGTGGCGTAAGCCTGTTCCAGCAACACCGTGAACCGATTGAACGCATCGATGGCGCCTTTATCCAGTTCGGCTTCTTCCTCTGCGCTGAGCGACAGTCCATCGAGGGTTTTGACGAAGCTCTTCCAGCCTTGCGCACGACCACCGGCCGGCTCGCCCAAGTGCCGCGCACCAAAGGTTTCGCTCAAACCCAGGCCCACGGCACGCTTGATCAGGAACGCCGCACCCAGCTTCGAGCCTTCGGAAACGAACAGCCAGCCCAGCGCTTGGGCCTTGCCTGGGTTGTTCACCGCACCGGCGACCGGTGCCGGAACGTCGGTGTCCAGGTCCGCCAGGTCGGCCTTGGCCGCTTCGGCGCGGCAGCGAGCGCAGAGGTCCGGGACGATGGCGTTCAGTTGAGCATCGTTGTACAGCGACACCAGTTCCGACTGGAACAGGTACTGCGCCACCACGAAGCGGGCGAAGCTGGCCCGGGATTCAAAAGGCGCGTGGGCTTTGACCAGGGCATCGAGTCTGGTGTGGGGCTCGTGGGTGATCTGGTTCAGGCGTTGGGAACGCAGGCTCGGGGATTGAACGGTGTCCTGAGTGGTCATGACAAATCCTTTGGAAGAAAAAGAAGCGCTTGTTAACGAGACGAATCAGCTCGGGCCAGGCAGTAAAAAACCTCACTGCGCAGCCCTGTGAAGCCGCGCAGAGAGGTGAGGCCAGTCAGATATCCCAGATCAGGTTGATGGCGAAATTGCGACCCGGCTGGGTCAGGCGATCAAGGTTGGCCGGTTGGGTCACCGAGGCTTCGCCGACGCTGTCGTAGCCGCGCACGTCGTCCCACAGCCAGTACTTCTTGTCAGTCAGGTTGTAGATGCCGCCGCTGAGGGTGACGTCGTTGGTCACCTTGTAGAACCCGGTCAGGTCGAGGATGCCGAAGCCCGGCGTCTTGAACTGGCTGCTGACGCCATCCGGCGACTTGAAGTTGCTGTCGTCGACGCGGTCCTTCTTTTTCACCAGGGTCCAGCTGAGCAAGCTGCCGTAGTTGTCCTGGTCGTAACCCAGACCAAACACGCCGGTCAGCGGGTTGACGCTGTTGATCGGCTCGCCATTGTCGTTGTTGCGACCGTAGGCGTAGGCCACCGAGCCCTGGGTATAGAGACCTTGTGGCGCACCCAAGGTATCGAGGTTCAGGCGACCCTTGATTTCTGCGCCCTTGATGGTGGCGTGCTTGATGTTGGCGCTCTGGAAGGTCGGTTGGTCATAACCCGGAGTGACAGCGTCTTCGTTGATGAAGTCGCGGTACTTGTTGTAGAACACCGCCATTTCGAATGAGCCCTGCTCGAAGTTGCCCCGCAGGCCCGTCTCGTAGCTTTGGCTTTTTTCCGGTTCCAGGTCCGGGTTGGGTTCCACGCTGTAACCCGCCGCGGTGTTATCGAAACGCCCGTACAAAGCCTTCGCGGTCGGGGTGCGGAAGCCTTCGGCGTACTGGCCGTACCAGGTGTAGTGTTCTGTCAGGGCGTAGGTCAGGCCGAACTTGGGCGAGACTTTGTGCCAGGTCTTGTTTTCGTCGCTGACGGTGCCGCGACCGTCAGCCGAAACGGTGTTGAGGAATTCGTCGGTGATGTCCGGCTTGAGTTCGGTGTAGTCGTAGCGCAAGCCCGGCAGGAAGGTCCACTTGTTCCAGCTGATCTGATCCTGGGCGAACACGCTGTAGGTGTTGATGGTCGGGTCTGGGAAATCCGAGGATTTTTTCAGCACGTCCGCTGGGCTGCTGGCGCCAATGGCAGTGCAGCCGCGACCGACCGCCAGGCAGGTGCCGTTACCGCTGCGCGAGCCGGTGACTTTCTGTTGCTTGAGGGTGGTGCCGTAAGTCAGCAAGTGCTCGGTGTCGGCAATGCTGAAAGATTTATCCAGCTGCAAATCGAACACCCACTGCTTTTCTTCGTAGAGAGTGTCGCGGGTTCGCAGTACCTGGCGAGTGATCGGGAAATAGAACTCGTCGGTGCTCTGGTCAGTCTTGGCAATCTGATGGTTCAGGCTCCACTTGATATTGTCCGTCAGCAGGCTGTCCAGGGCGAAGCTGTGTTCCAGGCCAAAACGCTCGCGGGTGATCGTGTCGTTACCGGTGCGCCACTGGTACATGCCACCAGGCAAAATGCTCGCCGGGATGGTGGGTGCGCCCTCGAAGAACGGGCCGCCATAGGCACTTTTCTGGTCGCTATCGCGATCGTCCTTGTACTTCTCGTAGGTCAGGCCCAGGCGTGCGTCATCCTGGTAATTCCAGCCGACCTTGGCCAGGACGTTACTGGTGCGTACGTCCTCCGGGTTGGCCGCCGTGCGGCTCAGACCGGTACCGTTGTTGTTGCCATAGGATTCGGTTTCGTGACCGTCGCGCTGGCTGTAATGCAGCAGGCCGTCGAATTGATCGGCACGACCGGCCACGGTGGCGGATTTCAGCCAGCTCTCGTCAGCGGAGCTGTAGCCGGTCTTCAAGCGTGCGCCAACATCCTGGCCGGGCTTGATGATGTCGTCCGGATCGAGGGTGAAGTAGCTGACCGCGCCGCCGATGGCGTTGCTGCCGTAGAGCACCGAAGCGGGGCCGCGGAGGATCTCGACGCGTTTGACGATTTCCGGGTCGACGTAGTTGCGCTGGGTCTTGGCATAGGGGCCGTTGAAGAAACCGTTGGGGACTTCGACCCCGTCAATCTGGGTCAGAACCCGGTTACCGTCGATGCCGCGGATGTTGAAGCCGCTGATCCCGCCGCGGGTGCCGGCACCGCCTACCGAAACGCCCGGCTCGTAGCGCACCAGATCCTTGATGGTATTGACGTTGTTGCGGTCCAGTTCTTCGCGCGTGTGGACAGTGACCGTGCTGGGCACGCTGTCCACCGATTGCTCCTGGCGGGTGGCGCTGATGGTCGTCTGTTGCAGATTGAGCGCGCTGCCGGTGGTGCTACGCTCCAGCACGATGTTGTTGTTACCCAGTTTGCGATAACTCAGGTTGGTCCCCACCAACAGGCGATCCAGGGCTTTGTCCGCAGGCAACGAGCCGCGCACACCCGGCGAAGCGACCCCTTGCGCGAGCTCGGCCGGCAAGCCTACCTGCCAGCCTGTCACGGCGGTAAAGGCATTGAGCGCCGAGACCAGTGATTGCGGCGCGATGGTGAATGCGTAGTCGCCCATTTTGCGGGTCTGCTGTTCGGTAGCAGTAGCCGCCATCAGCGGGGCGCTGCCGGCCATCAGGATGGCGGCGGTCAGCAGCGACAGCACACGGGAAGGTGAAGGGGATTGGCGGGTAAGGCGAGAGGACATCGATAGCGCTCCGTGTCGCACGAATCTTTATAGGTGCTGATTGGCAGGTTTAGATGCGAATCAATTGCATTGGCTATAACGAGACGTACGGGGAACGGCTATCGAGTAAAAATAATTCTCATTCAGTTCAAGATCACCAGCGCCGGGTATTCCTTCAGTTGCGCGGAAGTGATGTGGGCCAGCGAGCGAACCACGTCCAGCGGCTGATCGAGACGATAATTTCCCGTCACGGCAACCGCGGCCAACTGCTCGTTGTTGTTGATGATCCAGCCCGGATAGTAACGACGCAGCTCAGCGAGTACCTGGTTCAGCGGGCAGTTTTCAAACACCAGGCGCCCCTGGACCCACGCCAGGTCGGTGGCTGCATCCAGCTTGGCCGGTCGGTCGAAGCCGTTGGGGCCGATGCGGATGCTCTCTCCGGCGGTCAGGCGAACCCGTGCGTCGTCATGGGTGGCGCGCAAGTCGACATCACCGCGCTGCACGCGAACCTGGGTCACGCCGTCAAGGTAGCGCACGGCAAATGCCGTATCGCGCACGCTGGCGGTAACCAGGCCCGCGTTGATTTCCAGCGGCCGATCACGATGGGGCTGAACCTCGAAAAATGCCTCGCCTTGATACAGACGTGCCTGGCGTTGCTGGTCGTTGATGGTGCTGGAAAACGCCGAGTTGGTGTTGAGCAGGACTTTCGAGCCGTCCTCCAGTTGCAGGCGCTGGCGCTCGCCAACCACGGTCAGGTGATCGGCCTGCAGGCGCATGGGCAGATTGCTGAAGCTGAACAGACCGAGGATCAGCACGGCCGCCGTGGCCAAGGGTTTCCAGTGCGGGCGCAAGCGAGCCAAAAGCGTGACCTTGGCCGGGCGGGCAGCCAGGCTTTGTGCGCATTGCGTGACGTGCGGGCCGTTCCAGATCGCCTGAGCCTTGGCGAACGCGTCGGCATGCGCCGGGTCCGCCGCGAGCCATGCATGGAACTGGCGCGTCTGCTCTTCGCTCGGGCTGTCCAGCACGATCAGCCAGTCCAGGGCCTGGTCCATCGCGTCTGCAGTAGCCTGCGCCGGTGAGGGCGAAGGGGAGCGGTGGGTGTCCGTCACGGTGTTTCCTCGGCAGTGTCTACGCACGGCTGTTTTTGTGGTGAAACTGAAAAGAGCGGCAAGGGTAGCCCTGATGGACAAACCCGTCGAGCCGCAGCCGGTTCAGTGGCCGCTTGACCGTTCGGCGACGCCGATACAGATCGTCATGATCAGTTTCAGTTCCTTCTGCACGGTGCTGAGCGAAACGCCGAGTTTTTCAGCGATCTCCAGATAGCTGTGACCGTGCAGGCGGCTGAGGATGAAAATCTGTTGCTGACGAGGGCTGAGTTGACTGAGGCGCAGGTTCAGACGCTCGAGCAATTTTTCGGCATGGGCGGCGTCTTCGGCGCTGCTGGCGGGGGCGGCAACACTTTGCACCACGTCCACGGGCACGTCCTCGACCATGGTCCGAGAATGGATGCGTCGCGCACGCAAATGGTCCAGTGCCAGATTGCGGGCAGTCTGGAAGACAAACGGTTCAAGATGATCGATGGCCCGCTCACTGAGAGCGCGGGTCACTCGCAGGTAGGTCTCCTGCAACAGGTCTTCGGCGGTGCTGTGATTGTTGACCATTCGCTCCAGCGTGCGCAGCAGGGAGACTCGCTGGGTAATGAAAACGTCGTTGAAGCGCGATTGACTCACGGGAAGACCTGATCCATTTTGAGTTAATGATAATGCTTATCATCCACGCGCATGGTCAAGTCTTGATTTTGTTGATGATTACGCGCGGCCCTGCAAATAGGTCGCGTAATCCGGAATCCGATGCGAGTGTTGTTGATCCATCATCGGGCTGCTGAGCAAATAATCGGCGCTGCATTCATTGCACGCTACCGGAATGTTCCAGACCGCCGCGACCCGCAGCAACGCCTTGATGTCCGGGTCGTGCGGTTGCGGTTCGAATGGGTCCCAGAAGAACACCAGCATGTCGACCCGTTGCTCGGCGATTCGCGCGCCAAGCTGCTGGTCGCCACCCAGTGGGCCGCTGATCATGCTTTCCACTGGCAGATCGAGGCGTTGTTGCAACAACAATCCCGTGGTGCCGGTGGCGACCAGTTCATGCTGGGCGAGACGGTCTTTCTGTCGTGCGGCCCAATCGAGCAGAAATACCTTGCAGTGGTCATGGGCCACCAGGGCGATACGCTTGCGCGCTGCCATGGTTTTTTGCGTGAAGCTGATACCGATCATGGGGTTTTCCACAGGGCGATTTGCGAGGGGGCTGAGGACGCCATCGCCTGCCTGTATGAGCGAGGCTTGCCCGCGAACCCGACACCGCGGTTATTCATTGGTACCGCGTTATCGTTCTTCGCCGACAAGCCTGGCTCCTGCAGGATCGTATAAGGCGCAACAGGCGAAGGTTATTCGGCGTTGCACAGCGCCAGGCAGTTATCGAGCATGCGGTTGGAGAAGCCCCATTCGTTGTCGTACCAGGCCAGTACCTTGAGCAGCTTGCCGCTGGACTTGGTGTGGTTGGCGTCGAAAATCGATGACAGCGGGTTGTGGTTGAAGTCGCTGGAAACCAGCGGCAAGGTGTTGTAACCGAGAATCTTCGAATGCTGGCTGGCGTGCTTGAGCAGGGCGTTGACTTCTTCCGCGCTGGCTTCTTTTTTCAGCTGCACGGTCAGGTCCACCAGCGATACGTTGATCACCGGTACACGCACCGCCATGCCGGTCAGTTTGCCCGCCAGTTCCGGCAGTACCAGACCGACCGCTTCAGCGGCGCCAGTCTTGCTCGGGATCATGTTCTGGGTGGCCGAGCGCGCACGGTACGGGTCGCTGTGGTAAACGTCGGTCAGGTTCTGGTCGTTGGTGTAAGCGTGGATGGTGGTCATCAAACCGCTTTCGATGCCCAACTCGCGGTGCAGCACCTGGGCCACCGGGGCCAGGCAGTTGGTGGTGCACGAGGCGTTGGAAATGATCTGGTGCGATTGGCGCAGAATGTCGTGGTTGACCCCGTAGACCACCGTGGCGTCGGCGCCTTTGGCTGGCGCCGAGATGATCACTTTGCGTGCGCCGGCCGTAATATGCGCGGCAGCCTTGGCGCGGTCGGTGAACAGGCCGGTGCATTCGAACACCACGTCAATTTTTTCCGCGGCCCAGGGCAGGTCGGCCGGGTTGCGAATGGCGCTGACGGCAATACGGTCGCCATTGACGGTCAGGCTTTCCTGATCGTGCTGGACATCCGCGTCGAATGTGCCGTGAACGGTGTCGTATTTGAGCAGGTGCGCATTGATAGCGCTGTCTCCGAGATCGTTGATGGCAACGATCTGCAGATCCTGACGGTAGCCCTGGGTATAGAGTGCGCGCAGGACGTTACGGCCAATCCGGCCAAAACCATTGATTGCAATTCGAAGAGTCATTAACAGCGCCACCGTCGTTTTGTTGTTGGAATTACAAGATTATTCGCAAAAAAATAGAAAACAAGCCTTTTTAGTGGCAATATTTTGTTTTATCTACAACGAGTGACCTGAATCAACTGGTCCGAATGGTCAAAAAAACCGTCTGTCATCCCATCGACACCGGCGTTTGATCAGCATAGACAATCAGGTCGCCACATCCGTTAGCCTGGAGTTCTACACATGCATCCCCGCGTCCTTGAGGTCACCGAACGGCTTATCGCCCGCAGTCGCGCCACGCGTGAGGCTTACCTTGCATTGATTCGCGGTGCGGCCAGCGACGGCCCGATGCGCGGCAAGCTGCAATGCGCCAACTTCGCCCACGGCGTGGCCGGTTGCGGCAGCGACGACAAGAAGAGCTTGCGGATGATGAATTCCGCGAACATTGCAATTGTTTCGTCATATAACGACATGCTCTCGGCGCACCAGCCGTACGAAGTCTTCCCTGAACTGATCAAGAAAGCCCTGCGCGAAATCGGCTCCGTCGGCCAGTTCGCCGGCGGTACACCGGCCATGTGCGATGGCGTGACCCAGGGCGAGCCGGGCATGGAGCTGAGCCTGCCGAGCCGTGAAGTGATCGCGCTGTCCACCGCCGTGGCGTTATCCCACAACATGTTCGACGGCGCGCTGATGCTCGGCATCTGCGACAAGATCGTCCCGGGCCTGATGATGGGCGCGCTGCGCTTCGGTCATCTGCCGATGATCTTCGTGCCGGGCGGGCCGATGGTCTCCGGTATTTCCAACAAGCAGAAAGCCGACGTGCGCCAGCGCTACGCCGAAGGCAAGGCCAGCCGCGAGGAACTGCTGGAGTCGGAAATGAATTCCTACCACAGCCCCGGCACCTGCACCTTCTACGGCACCGCCAACACCAACCAGTTATTGATGGAAGTCATGGGCCTGCACTTGCCGGGTGCGTCCTTCGTCAACCCGAACACGCCACTGCGTGACGCCCTGACCCGCGAAGCGGCGCATCAGGTGACGCGCATTACCAAACAGAACGGCGACTACCTGCCGATCGGTGAAATCGTCGACGAGCGTTCGCTGGTCAACTCCATCGTGGCGCTGCATGCCACCGGTGGCTCGACCAACCACACCCTGCACATGCCGGCCATTGCCATGGCGGCGGGCATTCAGTTGACCTGGCAGGACATGGCCGACCTCTCCGAGGTGGTGCCGACCCTGAGCCACGTCTACCCGAACGGCAAGGCCGACATCAACCACTTCCAGGCCGCGGGTGGCATGTCGTTCCTGATCCGCGAACTGCTGGAAGCCGGGCTGCTCCATGAAAACGTCAACACCGTGCTCGGCCATGGCCTGAGCCGCTACACCAAGGAGCCGTTCCTCGACAACGGTGAACTGGTATGGCGCGAAGGCGTGACCGAGAGCCTTGATGAAAGCATTCTGCGGCCGGTCGCTCGGGCATTCTCGCCAGAAGGCGGTTTGCGCGTGATGGAAGGCAACCTCGGTCGCGGCGTGATGAAGGTGTCCGCCGTGGCGCTGGAAAACCAGATTGTGGAAGCGCCGGCAATGGTGTTCCAGGATCAGCAGGACCTGGCGGATGCGTTCAAGGCCGGATTGCTGGAGAAGGATTTTGTCGCGGTGATGCGCTTCCAGGGGCCGCGCTCCAACGGCATGCCGGAACTGCACAAGATGACGCCGTTCCTCGGTGTGCTGCAGGATCGCGGCTTCAAGGTTGCGCTGGTGACCGACGGGCGCATGTCCGGCGCGTCGGGGAAAATCCCGGCAGCGATTCACGTCAGCCCCGAAGCTTATGTCGGCGGCGCTTTGGCGCGGGTGCAAGAGGGCGATATCATCCGCGTCGATGGCGTCAAAGGCACCCTGGAGCTTAAGGTGGACGCCGAAGAATTCGCAGCGCGCACGCCGGCCAAAGGCCTGTTGGGTAACAACATCGGCACCGGTCGCGAACTGTTTGGTTTCATGCGCATGGCCTTCAGCTCGGCGGAGCAGGGCGCCAGCGCCTTTACTTCTGCCCTGGAGACGCTTAATTGAAACTGGCTTTGGTCGGTGACATCGGTGGGACCAACGCACGTTTCGCGTTGTGGAAAAACCAGCAGCTGGAATCGGTCCAGGTGCTGGCGACAGCAGATTTCGCCAATCCGGAACAGGCAATCAGCCTTTACCTGAGCGGGCTCGGCCTGGCACCGGGGGCTATCGGTTCGGTGTGCCTGTCGGTGGCCGGCCCGGTGAGCGGCGATGAATTCAAGTTCACCAACAACCACTGGCGTTTGAGCCGCAAGGTCTTCTGCCAGACCTTGCAGGTGGATCAGCTGTTGCTGGTCAACGATTTTTCGGCCATGGCGCTGGGCATGACCCGTTTGCAGCCCGGCGAATTCCGCGTGGTCTGCGAAGGCACGCCGGAGCCGTTGCGGCCGGCGGTGGTGATCGGTCCCGGCACGGGGTTGGGCGTCGGCACTTTGCTCGATCTCGGCGAAGGCCGATTTGCCGCACTGCCGGGGGAGGGTGGCCACGTCGACTTGCCGCTGAGCAGCCCTCGCGAGACTCAACTGTGGCAGCACATCTTCAATGAAATCGGGCATGTCAGCGCTGAAACGGCATTGAGCGGCGGCGGCTTGCCACGGGTTTATCGGGCAATCTGTGCGGTGGACGGGCATGAGCCGGTGCTTGAGACACCGGAAGCGATCACCGCTGCCGGTCTGGCGGGAGACCCGATTGCGGTGGAAGTGCTTGAGCAGTTCTGCTGCTGGCTCGGTCGGGTGGCCGGCAACAACGTACTTACTACCGGTGCGCGCGGTGGCGTGTACATCGTGGGCGGGGTGATTCCACGCTTTGCCGATTTCTTCCTCGAAAGCGGTTTCGCAAGATGCTTCGCCGACAAGGGGTGCATGAGCGATTACTTCAAGGGGATTCCGGTGTGGCTGGTGACGGCTCCGTATTCGGGCCTTGTTGGCGCCGGTGTGGCCCTCGAACAGGCACACCAGTGATCGTTCCCACGCTCCGCGTGGGAATGCAGCCCGTGACGCTCCGCGTCACTGGACGCGGAGCGTCCCTTGAGGCATTCCCACGCAGAGCGTGGGAACGATCCGTTCATCAGGCATAATCCGCCCCAATTCCAACAACAAGGATGCCTTCGAAGTGAGCTCAGTCAACAAGTCGATTTTGTTGGTCGATGACGATCAAGAGATACGCGAGTTGCTGGACACCTACCTGACCCGCGCCGGGTTTCAGGTACGTACCACGCCCGATGGCGCCGGTTTTCGCCAGGCCTTGAATGACGAACCCAGTGATCTGGTGATCCTCGATGTGATGTTGCCGGACGAAGACGGTTTCAGTTTGTGTCGCTGGATTCGTCAGCACCCGCGGCGGGCTCAGGTGCCGATCATCATGCTCACCGCCAGCTCCGACGAGGCTGACCGGGTCATCGGCCTGGAGCTGGGCGCGGACGATTACCTCGGCAAACCCTTCAGCCCTCGCGAACTGCAGGCGCGCATCAAGGCGTTGCTGCGTCGTGCGCAGTTCGGCCAGGAGCGCAGCGGTGGGGAAGTGCTGGCCTTCGATGACTGGCGGCTGGACATGGTCAGCCACCGGCTGTTTCACATCGACGGTGAAGAAGTGATTCTGTCCGGCGCCGATTTCGCCTTGCTGAAACTGTTCCTCGATCACCCCCAGGAAATCCTCGACCGCGACACCATCGGCAACGCCACCCGCGGTCGTGAACTGATGCCGCTCGACCGCATTGTCGACATGGCGGTGAGCCGATTGCGCCAGCGTCTGCGCGACACCGAGAAACCGCCCCGGCTGATTCGCACTGTGCGTGGCAGCGGTTATCAACTGGCAGCCAATGTGATTGCCAGCAATGGTCACTGAATCCCTGCGCAAACTCGCAGGGCGCGTGCCGGTGCCGCGCTCGCTGTTGGGGCGCATGTTGCTGCTGACCCTGCTGGCGGTGCTGTTCGCCCAGACGTTATCGAGCGTGATCTGGGTCTCGCAATTGCGTGCTACCCAGCTTGAAGGCCTGGTCACCAGCGCCCGCAGCCTTGCCCATTCGATGACCGCCAGCGTGAGTTACTTCCGTTCGTTGCCCGTGGCGTTTCGGCCGTTGGTGCTCGACCAGTTGCGTAGCATGGGCGGTACGCGATTCGTGGTGACGCTCAATGACAAACCCCTGGGCATGGACGTGCTGCCAATCACCCCGCGCAAGGAAGCGGTGATCAACGCGGTGGACGAAGTGTTGCGCCAGTCCCTTGGCCATGACACCGATATTTCGGTGACCTTCGTCAGCCCCGAGGATCTGCGGATTTTCAACGCCGGCCTGAAGCTCGACGAGCTGCCACGCTCCTGGGCGCATTACGCGCTGACCCTGGAGCCGGTTAATCCGCCCGTGCTGGTCACGCAAATCCAGATGGCACCCGGCGAATGGTTGTACATCGCCTCGCTGCTGCCCGAGCCCTACACCAGCCTCGAAGAACAAGGCCTGCCGGCGCAGCAGGTGTGGTTCATCGTACTCACCAGCGGTTTCCTGCTGTTGTTCATCGGTCTGTTGGTGCACTGGCAGAGCCGTCCGCTCAAGCGCCTGGCGCGGGCCGCGCGGGATTTGTCGCTGGGCGCCGACGTCGAGCCGGTGGCCGAGGGTGGCGGCAGTGAAGTGGTCGAAGTCGGTCGCGCCTTCAACACCATGCGCGAGCGCATCAGCCGTTACCTGACTGAACGCAGCCAGTTGTTCAGCGCGATTTCCCACGATTTGCGCACACCGATCACCCGCTTGCGTCTGCGCGTCGAACTGCTCGAAGACGAAAAGCTGCAAGCCAAGTTCGGCCGTGATCTGGATGAGCTGGAGCTGCTGGTCAAAGGCGCGCTGCAATGCGTGAAAGACACCGACATTCACGAGAACATCGAGCCGGTGGATCTCAATCATGTGCTCGATTGTCTGGTGGAACCGTATCTGGCACCCAACGGCAATGGCCGCGTGACCCAGCAGGGACGAGCGCTGGCGGCGTATCCGGGCAAGCCATTGGCGCTCAAGCGCTGCATCGGCAACCTGATCGACAATGCCCTCAAGTACGGGCAGAACGCGCATCTGCACATCGATGACGACGACAGTGCGTTTGTTTTGCACGTCGATGATGAAGGGCCGGGGGTCCCGGAGCAGCGGCTGGAGCAGGTGTTCGAGCCGCACTTTCGTTTGGCCGGGCAGCAGCAGGGGTATGGCCTGGGGCTGGGAATCGCCCGCAACATTGCCCATAGCCATGGTGGTGAAGTCAGCCTGCAGAATTTGCGTGAGGGCGGGTTGCGCGTAACCCTTCAATTGCCTCGAAGTCTAGACTGACGACCGCGTTATCGTTCATCGCGAGCAAATGTCACAGACTGGTGACAAAACCCGGCCCCTTCGTTACAAGCCCGCCATTGCCCGTTGTTTATGCTGGCCCTCAGTCATAACAACAAAAAAGGTCCTCCATGCACAGCTTCCAACCTGCCTTCAGCAGTTGGCTGAACGCACCTGCCCATCAGCAATGGCTCGCCACCGAAGGGTTGCGCCTGTTGGCGTTCGCCAAAGCTTCGAAGCTTCCCGAAGGCTTCGGTAACCTCGATGAAAAAGGTCACCTTGCGGCCAATGCGCAAGCGCAAACCATGATCACCGCACGCATGACCCACAGCTTCGCCATGGCCCACATTCAAGGCCTGCCGGGGTTTGCAGCGCTGGTCGATCATGGCGTCGAAGCTCTGCGCGGACCGTTGCGCGATGCCGTGCACGGTGGCTGGTTTGCGGTGGCCGAACACCGCGACGGCAACACCGGCAAGAATGCCTATCTGCATGCCTTTGTCGCGCTGGCCGCCAGTTCCGCGTTAGTCGCCCAGCGTCCCGGCGCACAAGCGTTGCTCGATGACGCCATCGACATTATCGACACCTACTTCTGGAGTGAGGAGGAGGGTGCCATGCGCGAGTCCTTCAATCGCGACTGGAGCGAAGAGGAGTCGTATCGCGGCGCGAACAGCAACATGCACGCCACCGAAGCCTTTCTCGCCCTGGCCGATGTCACTGACGACAACCGCTGGCTGTGCCGTGCGCAGCGTATCGTCGAGCGAGTGATCCACGGCCATGCCGCTGCCAACGACTACCTGGTGATCGAGCATTTCGACCGCGACTGGCAGCCTCTGCGCGAATACAACCACGACAACCCGGCCGATGGTTTCCGTCCTTACGGCACCACGCCGGGCCATGGATTCGAATGGGCGCGGTTGCTCCTGCATCTCGAAGCGGCGCGAGTGCAGGCCGGCATGCTGACACCCGGATGGCTGGCCACCGACGCGCAAAAACTCTTCGAGCAAAATTGCCTGCACGGCTGGGATGTCGACGGCGCACCGGGCGTTGTCTACACCCTCGACTGGGACAACAAAGCAGTGGTCCGCCATCGCCTGCACTGGACTCATTGCGAAGCCAGTGCCGCCGCCAGCGCCTTGTTGCAGCGTACCGGTGATGAACAATTCGAGCGCTGGTACCGACTGTTCTGGGAATTCTGTGACAGTTTTTTCATCGACCGATGCGACGGCAGCTGGCATCACGAACTCGATCCGCTGAATCGCCCTAGTGCTGATATCTGGCCCGGCAAGCCGGATCTGTATCACGCCTGGCAAGCCGTGCTGATCCCTCGACTACCGTTGTCGCCCAGTATGGCAACGGCTCTGGCGCAAATGTCCCAGGGCGGTTCTGTGTAACCATGCGGTGACATTCGCGCGTCCCTTCGTTACCTGCGAGGGGAGGCGTCCTGTTTAAACTCCTGTGCAGCGCAAGCACCAGACTTGCATGCATAACAACAAGAAAGGTACATCTCAGATGAATGCGATTTCTCGCCTCGCTACTGTCATTTCTGTCGCCTCCCTGTTCCCGCTCGCAATGCTGCCGCTCAGTGTTTCCGCTGCCGACTCCAAAGGTTCGGTCGAAGTCGTGCACTGGTGGACGTCCGGTGGTGAAAAAGCCGCCGTTGATGTGCTCAAGGCCCAAGTCGAAAAAGACGGTTTCACCTGGAAAGACGGCGCCGTGGCCGGCGGTGGCGGTGCGACGGCCATGACCGTGCTGAAAAGCCGCGCCGTTGCCGGCAACCCGCCAGGCGTTGCGCAGATCAAGGGGCCGGACATCCAGGAGTGGGCGTCGACCGGTCTGCTCGACACCGACGTGCTCGAAGACGTTGCCAAAGCAGAGAAGTGGGACAGCCTGCTCGACAAGAAAGTCTCCGATACCGTGAAGTACGAGGGTGATTACGTGGCCGTGCCGGTGAATATTCACCGGGTGAACTGGCTGTGGATCAACCCGGAAGTCTTCAAGAAAGCCGGTATCACCAAGAACCCGACCACCCTCGAAGAATTCTACGCCGCTGGCGACAAGCTCAAGGCTGCCGGCTTCATCCCGCTGGCCCACGGCGGTCAGCCATGGCAGGACAGCACCGTGTTCGAAGCTGTCGTGCTGTCGGTCATGGGCGTTGATGGCTACAAGAAAGCCCTGGTCGATCTGGACAACAAGGCGCTGACCGGTCCGGAAATGGTCAAGGCGCTGACCGAGCTGAAGAAAGTCGCGACCTACATGGATGCCGACGGCAAAGGCCAGGACTGGAACCTGGAAGCGGCCAAGGTCATCAACGGCAAGGCCGGCATGCAGATCATGGGTGACTGGGCCAAGAGCGAATGGACTGCCGCCGGGAAAGTCGCCGGCAAGGACTACGAGTGCGTAGCGTTCCCGGGCACCGACAAGGCGTTCACTTACAACATCGACTCGCTGGCGGTGTTCAAGCAGAAAGACAAAGGCACCGCTGCCGGTCAGCAGGACATCGCCAAAGTCGTGCTGGGCGAAAACTTCCAGAAAGTCTTCAGCATCAACAAAGGTTCGATCCCGGTGCGCAACGACATGCTGGCCGACATGGGCAAGTACGGTTTCGACTCGTGCGCCCAGACGGCAGCCAAGGACTTCCTGGCTGACGCCAAGTCCGGCGGCTTGCAGCCAAGCATGGCGCACAACATGGCGACCACGCTGGCGGTACAGGGTGCGTTCTTCGATGTCGTGACCAACTTCATCAACGACCCGAAAGCCGACCCGGCCGATGCGGCCAAGAAACTGGGCGCGGCGGTTCAGTCGGCCAAGTAGTACCCATACCTGTAGGAGTGAGCCTGCTCGCGATAGGGGTGTGTCAGGAACAGAAGCATCAACTGACACATCGCAATCGCGAGCAGGCTCACTCCTACAAGGGAATGCCTTCGTAAATCATTATTCTGGATTTCCCCATGAGTTCTGTTGCTGTGTTCAGCAAGGCCTCGCCGTTCGATGCATTGCAGCGCTGGCTTCCAAAACTGGTGCTGGCGCCGAGCATGTTCATCGTTCTGGTGGGCTTCTATGGCTACATCCTGTGGACGTTCATTCTGTCGTTCACGACCTCAACATTCCTGCCCAATTACAAGTGGGCAGGGCTGGCGCAATACGCGCGGCTGTTCGACAACGACCGCTGGTGGGTGGCGAGCAAGAACCTGGCGCTGTTCGGCGGCATGTTCATCGGCATCACCCTGGTGATCGGCGTGCTGCTGGCGGTGTTCCTCGACCAGCGCATCCGGCGCGAAGGTTTCATCCGCACCATTTACCTGTACCCGATGGCGCTCTCGATGATCGTCACCGGTACCGCATGGAAGTGGCTGCTCAACCCCGGCATGGGCCTGGACAAATTGTTGCGTGACTGGGGCTGGGAAGGCTTCCGCCTGGACTGGTTGATCGACCCGGATCGCGTGGTCTATTGCCTGGTGATTGCCGCTGTCTGGCAAGCCTCGGGTTTCATCATGGCGATGTTCCTCGCCGGCCTGCGGGGCGTTGATCAATCGATCATCCGTGCCGCGCAGATCGATGGCGCGAGCATGCCGCGCATCTACTGGAAAGTGGTGCTGCCAAGCCTGCGTCCGGTGTTCTTCAGTGCGGTGATGATTCTGGCGCACATCGCGATCAAGAGTTTCGACCTGGTGGCGGCGATGACGGCCGGTGGCCCGGGTTACTCCTCCGACCTGCCGGCGATGTTCATGTATTCCTTCACCTTCAGCCGCGGCCAGATGGGCATGGGCTCGGCCAGTGCGATTCTGATGCTCGGTGCGATTCTCGCAATCATCGTGCCTTACCTGTACTCCGAGCTGAGGACCAAGCGTCATGACTAGTCTCGCTGCCAAACCTGCCATCAGCCTGAGTCGCATCGCGATCTACGCGGTGCTCATCCTGGCTGTGCTGCTTTACCTGATACCGCTGGTGGTCATGCTGTTGACCAGCTTCAAGACCCCGGAAGACATCAGCACCGGCAATCTGCTTAGCTGGCCGACCGTGGTCAGCGGCATCGGCTGGGTCAAGGCCTGGGCCACGGTTGATGGTTACTTCTGGAACTCGATCAAGATCACCGTTCCGGCGGTGCTGATCTCCACGGCCATCGGTGCCTTGAACGGTTACGTGCTGTCGATGTGGCGTTTCCGTGGTTCGCAGCTGTTCTTCGGCCTGCTGCTGTTCGGTTGCTTCCTGCCGTTCCAGACCGTCCTGCTGCCGGCCTCGTTCACCCTCGGCAAGATGGGCCTGGCAAGTACCACCACGGGCCTGGTGTTCGTGCACGTGGTCTACGGCCTGGCGTTCACCACGCTGTTCTTCCGTAACTACTACATCAGCATTCCGGATGCGCTGGTGAAGGCTGCGCGCCTCGACGGTGCGGGTTTCTTCACCATCTTTCGCCGGATCATTCTGCCGATGTCGACGCCGATCATCATGGTCTGCCTGATCTGGCAATTCACCCAGATCTGGAACGACTTCCTGTTCGGCGTGGTGTTCTCCAGCGGTGATTCGCAACCGATCACGGTGGCGCTGAACAACCTGGTCAACACCAGCACCGGCGCCAAGGAATACAACGTTGATATGGCAGCGGCGATGATCGCCGGGCTGCCGACCCTGCTGGTCTATGTGGTCGCAGGCAAGTATTTCGTGCGCGGGCTCACGGCCGGCGCAGTCAAGGGGTAATCATGGCTACGCTCGAACTTCGCAATGTAAACAAGACCTACGGCGCCGGCTTGCCGGACACCCTGAAGAACATCGAACTGTCGATCAAGGACGGTGAGTTCCTGATCCTTGTCGGCCCGTCGGGCTGCGGCAAGTCGACCCTGATGAACTGCATCGCCGGCCTGGAAACCATCACCGGCGGCGCGATCATGATCGGCGACCAGGACGTCAGCGGCATGAGCCCCAAGGATCGCGACATCGCCATGGTGTTCCAGTCCTATGCGCTGTACCCGACCATGAGCGTGCGCGAGAACATCGAGTTCGGCCTGAAAATCCGCAAGATGAGCCAGTCGGCGATCGACGAAGAAGTCGCCCGCGTGGCCAAGCTGTTGCAGATCGAGCACCTGCTCGATCGCAAGCCGGGCCAGCTCTCCGGCGGTCAGCAACAGCGCGTGGCGATGGGCCGTGCCCTGGCGCGCCGACCGAAGATTTATCTGTTCGACGAACCGCTGTCCAACCTCGACGCCAAGCTGCGGGTCGAGATGCGCACCGAAATGAAACTGATGCACCAGCGCCTGAAAACCACCACGGTCTACGTGACCCACGACCAGATCGAAGCGATGACGCTGGGCGACAAGGTGGCGGTGATGAAGGACGGGATCATCCAGCAGTTCGGTACACCGAAAGAGATCTACAACGACCCGGCCAACCTGTTCGTGGCGAGCTTCATCGGTTCGCCGCCGATGAACTTCATCCCGCTGCGGTTGCAGCGCAAGGACGGTCGTCTGGTGGCGCTGCTCGACAGTGGCCAGGCCCGTTGCGAATTGCCGCTGGGCATCCAGGACGCCGGTCTCGAGGATCGCGAAGTGATTCTCGGCATGCGCCCGGAGCAGATCGTACTGGCCAACGGTGAAGCCAATGGTTTGCCGACCATTCGCGCCGAAGTCCAGGTTACCGAGCCAACCGGCCCGGACACTCTCGTTTTCGTCAATCTCAACGACACCAAGGTCTGCTGCCGCTTGGCCCCGGACGTGGCGCCGCAAGTCGGCGAGACCCTGACCCTGCAATTCGATCCGGCGAAAGTGCTGCTGTTCGATGCCAAGACCGGCGAGCGCTTGGGGGTTGCCGGTGTGCCGAAAACCGAGGCGCACGCTGCCAACGTCGCCCAGTTCAAAGGCCGCTGAAGATCATAGGTGGGAATGGATTTTTGTGGGACTGGCTTGCCAGCGATGCAGGCGACTGGTTTTGACGTCGAACCGAGGTGATGCCATCGCTGGCAAGCCAGCTCCCACACAAAAGCCAATCTTCACAGGGGGAATCCGTGGCGGATGGCCTGTCATCCGCCGCAACTGATGTAACCGCGTTGGAAAAAGAAAAGTTAATAACAATAAAACGAGGAAGTAGGGATGAAGAAGAACAACAGTGCTCAGCTTATCTGCCAGTTGTCAGCCGTTGCGGCAATGATGCTGGCCGGTAGCGTGCACGCGGCTGACGCGTTCAGCGCCGATTCGGAATGGATGACCGGTGATTGGGGTGGCGAGCGTACCAAGCTGATCGAGCAGGGCATCGACATCAAGATGGACTACGTCGGTGAAGTCGGTGGCAACCTGCATGGCGGTTTCAACGACGACAAGACCGCGCGCTACAGTGACCAGTTTGGTCTGGGCGCGGCGCTGGACCTGGAAAAGCTGTTCGGTTGGGATAACACCCAGGCCAAGATCCAGCTGACCAACCGTAACGGCGAAAACATTTCCAACGACCGCGTCGGCGACCCGCGGGCCGGCACCCTGAGTTCGTCCCAGGAAGTCTACGGCCGAGGCCACATGGTGCGTCTGACCCAACTGTGGATCAAGCATCAGTTCTTCGACAACAAACTCGACGTCAAGGCCGGTTACTTCGGTGAGGGTGAAGATTTCAACACCTTCCCGTGCGAATTCCAGAACCTGGCATTCTGCGGTTCCCAAGTGGGTAACTGGGCCACCAACATCTGGTACAACTGGCCGGTCAGCCAGGCGGCGATCCGCGTGAAGTACAACATCTCGCCTGAGTGGTATGCGCAGATCGGCGCGTACAACCAGAACCCGTCGCAACTGGAGCACGGCAACGGCTTCAAGCTCAGCGGCAGTGGTACCAAAGGCACCGTCCTGCCGGTTGAACTGGTGTGGCTGCCCAACCCTGGCAACCTGCCGGGCGAATACCGTGTCGGTTACTACAAAAGCACCGCCAGCGCCGATGACGTTCGTGAGGATGACAACGGCAATGATGCGGCCACCAGCGGCAATGCCTATCGCAGCCACAGCAGCAAGCACGGCTACTGGTTCGTGGCGCAACAGCAACTCACCAGCCACAACGGTGACGCCACTCGCGGTCTGAACATCGCCGCCAACGCGACGTTCCACGACAAGGACACCAACATCGTCGACAACTACCAGTCGCTGATGTTCGTGTACAAAGGCCCGTTCGATGCACGTCCGAAAGATGACCTCGGTATCGGTTTCGCCCGCATCCATGTCAACGATGACGTGAAGAAAAACGCCGAGCTGACCAACGCCGCCAATGGCGTCAGCGACTACAACGATCCACTGTTCTCGCCACTGCGTGAGACCGAGTACAACTACGAGCTTAACTACGGTTTCCACGTCACCAACTGGCTGACCGTGCGTCCTAACTTGCAATACATCACCCACCCGGGCGGTGTGGATGAAGTCGACAACGCGCTGGTGGCCGGTCTGAAAATTCAGTCGGTGTTCTAACGCGACTGCGATAAGCTCCTCTCTATGTGCGCATTTTGCGGACGGCCAAGGCTGTCCGCTTTTTTTTGGAGGGCCGCGCACCCCGCTGACAGATGATTTTCAGGACCGTGGCACATGCATGAGCATCCGCTACAACGCTTCTTCAAATCCTTGCGCGAACGACCGGTGTTTGCCTGGGAGCGCTATCAGAAGCGCGACGTGTTGGTCATTGATCACCCGCTGTGTCAGGCGGTATTCAGTCGCCAGGGCGCGCAGTTGTTGCACTTCCAGCCCAAGGGGCAGAAACCCTGGCTGTGGTGCGCGGCGAAGTGGCCGCAGGTAGGCGCGATCCGTGGTGGCGTGCCGGTGTGCTGGCCATGGTATGGCCGTCATCCGAGCGAAAATGCCTGGCCGTCCCATGGTTGGGCGCGGTTGCTCGACTGGAAGCTGATCGATAGCAGCAGTGACGAGGATGGCGTGCGTTTGCACTGGCAACTTGAACTCTGCGACTGGCAAGTGGACCTGCATGCACACCTGGGGGAACGCATGGAGTTGCGTTTGAGTACCGAGCATCAGGACGACATGCCATGCCAGTTGAGCCAGGCTTTGCACGCTTACTGGCGTATTGGCGATGTCGGTGAGGTAGCGCTGTCTGGGCTCGAAGGCGCGCAAGGTTACGACCAGTTGAACCGACAGATTTGCCAGCAGGAAGGCGAGTTGCGGGTCGATGGCGGATGCCAGCGGGTGTTTCAGCATGACGGGGAGTTGCAGCTTAACGATCACGCCTGGGATCGGGCGTTGTGCATCGATACCGGCGATACGGCTGACACGGTGGTGTGGCATCCGGGATCACGACCGTTGCTCGGGGTGAGCTGGAACGAGATATCTGAATTCGTTTGCGTGGAAGCGGCCAGCGGCGGCACCGACAGCCTGTGCCTGAAACCGGGGGAGCGGGCGCATTTGAGTTTGCAGGCGCGGGTGGCGGCTTAATGGGGATCGTTCCCACGCTCTGCGTGGGAATACCTCAAGGGACGCTCCGCGTCCAGTGACGCGGAGCGTGGGAACAATCAGCATTTCAGGTTCGGCGCGGACACTGTGGGAGCTGGCTTGCCAGCGATGAGGCCGGACCGGTCAGCGCAGATTTCGGATCAGTTGAATTCGTCACCCACCGGATACCGGCTGGCATTCAAACTCTCTTTGATCTTGCGCAAATGCGGCTGGAAATCCACTCCGCGTCGCAAGGTCATGCCTGTTGCGAGCACGTCGAGCACGGTCAGTTGAATGATCCGCGACGTCATCGGCATGTAGATGTCGGTGTCTTCCGGCAATGGAATGTTCAGGCTCAAGGTGCTGGCTTTGGCCAGTGGTGAGTTTTCCGCGGTCAAGCCGAGCACCGAAGCGCCGTTCTCCCGGGCAATGCGCGCCACTTCCACCAGTTCGCGGGTGCGCCCGGTGTAGGAAATGATCACGAACAACTCGCCGGTGTGCGCCACCGAGGCAATCATGCGTTGCATCAGCACGTCGGCGTGGGCAGTCACGGCCAGGTTGAAACGGAAGAACTTGTGCTGCGCATCCAGTGCCACCGGGGCCGAGGCGCCGAGACCGAAAAAGTGGATCTGCCGCGCCTGGATCAACAGGTCGACGGCGCGGCTGATCAGGTTCGGGTCCAGTGCCTGACAAGCGCTGTCCAGGGACGCGATGGCGCTGCCGAAGATTTTCTGCGTGTAGGCCTCAGGGTTGTCATCGGCCTCCACTGCGCGGCTGACATACGCCGCGCCGCTGGCCAGGCTTTGCGCCAATTGCAGCTTGAGCTCGGGGTAGCCGCTGACGCCGAACGAACGGCAGAAACGGTTGACCGTCGGCTCGCTGACCGAAGCGGCCTGGGCGAGGGCGGCGATGCTGAAACGGGTGGCCTGCTGCGGGTTGAGCAGGATCACCTCGGCGACTTTGCGCTCGGCCTTGTTCAGCTCTTCAAGGCGATTCTGGATCTGTTCCAGTAAATTTCGCACGCGGTCCATATGAGTTTCCTTGATTCACCAGCGCCGATAAGCGCGCGGCTAATGCAAAAAGGGCCTTTGGTGTGGCCCATAACGGTGGCCTATCCTACTGATGGCTCCGACCGACCACCACTCGGAATCTGTATTTTGCGAAAATGTTGTGGTTATTACTACATTTTCCCTTGAGTGATGCCTTGAAAAAAGGTATTTGTAGCTTAACTTGATAAAAGAACAAACATCATGCTCTCGATTACGGTTGAACCGTGCACCTTTGCCTTGTTTGGCGCCCTTGGCGATCTGGCCTTGCGCAAGCTGTTTCCTGCGCTTTATCAACTCGACGGTGCAGGCCTCTTGCACGAGGACACGCGGATCATCGCGCTGGCCCGTGAGCCCGGCAGCGAGCAGGAGCATTTGGCGTTCATCGCCTCCGAACTGCGCCGCTACGTGGGTGCCAAAGATCTGGACGAAGCCGTCGTCGAACGTTTTCTCGCGCGCCTGAGCTATCTGCACGTCGATTTCCTCAGACCCGAAGACTATGTGGCCCTGGCCGAAGCGGCAGGCAGTGCCCAGCGGGTCATCGCCTATTTTGCTACGCCGGCAGCGGTGTACGGCGCGATCTGCGAGAACCTGGCGAAGGTCGGCCTGGCGGAAAACACCCGCGTGGTGCTGGAAAAACCCATCGGTTCGGACCTGGAATCCTCGCGCAAGGTCAACGATGCCGTGGCGCAGTTCTTCCCGGAAAACCGCACCTACCGCATCGACCATTACCTGGGCAAAGAGACCGTCCAGAACCTGATCGCCCTGCGTTTTGCCAACAGCCTGTTCGAAACCCAGTGGAACCAGAATTACATTTCCCACGTGGAAATCACCGTGGCCGAGAAGGTCGGGATCGAAGGCCGCTGGGGCTACTTCGACAAGGCCGGCCAGCTGCGGGACATGATCCAGAATCACCTGCTGCAATTGCTCTGCCTGATCGCCATGGACCCACCGGCCGACCTGTCCGCCGACAGCATCCGCGACGAGAAAGTCAAAGTGCTCAAGGCACTGGCGCCCATTAGCCCGGAAGGCCTGACCACCCAGGTGGTGCGCGGCCAATACATCGCCGGCTACAGCGAAGGCAAAGCCGTGCCGGGTTATCTGGAAGAACCCAATTCCAACACCCAGAGCGACACCGAAACCTTTGTCGCCCTGCGAGCCGATATCCGCAACTGGCGCTGGGCCGGCGTACCGTTCTATCTGCGCACCGGCAAGCGCATGCCGCAAAAACTGTCGCAGATCGTCATCCACTTCAAGGAACCGTCGCACTACATCTTCGCCCCCGAGCAGCGCCTGCAAATCAGCAACAAGCTGATTATCCGCCTGCAACCGGACGAAGGCATTTCCTTGCGCGTGATGACCAAGGATCAAGGCCTGGACAAAGGCATGCAGCTGCGCAGCGGTCCGTTGCAGCTGAATTTTTCCGACACCTGGAGCAGCGCACGGATTCCCGATGCCTACGAGCGGTTGTTGCTGGAAGTGATGCGCGGCAATCAGAACCTGTTTGTCCGTAAAGATGAAATCGAAGCCGCGTGGAAGTGGTGTGACCAGTTGATCGCCGGGTGGAAAAAATCCGGTGATGCGCCCAAGCCGTATGCGGCAGGGTCCTGGGGGCCGATGAGCTCCATTGCACTGATTACGCGGGATGGGAGGTCGTGGTATGGCGATATCTGATTTGAAACTGCCTCAGGGTGTAAGCGCCCATGAGTTCAAGAGCCCGACGCTGTTGGCCGAAGGCCTGGCGCTGAGCGTGGCGAAACAACTGAGCGACGCGATCGACACCCAGGGCACTGCGACCCTGGTGGTGTCCGGTGGCCGCAGTCCGGTGGCGTTTTTCCAGCACCTGGCCAAGCAGAAACTGGACTGGCCCAACGTCGTGATCAGCCTGGCTGACGAGCGTTGGGTGCCGGTCGAGCATGCCGACAGCAATGCCGGCCTGATCAAGAAATACCTGTTGCAAGGCCCGGCGGCCAAGGCTCAGTTTCTGAGCCTGTATAGCGCCAGCGCCAACCTGGAACAGGCGGCAGAGCAGGCTGACCGTTTGCTCTCCGAGTTGCCGGTGATCGACGTGCTGGTACTGGGCATGGGCGATGACGGTCACACCGCCTCGCTGTTCCCCAACAGTCCGAAGCTTGCCGAGGCCTTGCAGGCCGACGGTAGCCGTCGTTGCTATCCAATGCTCGCACCGACCGTGCCGCATCAGCGCCTGACCATGAGCCGTGCGCTGCTGGCTTCGGCCAAGCACAAGGTTCTATCGATTTCCGGTCAGTCCAAGCTGACCACCCTGAGTACCGCACTGGCCGGTGACGATGTCGCCGCAATGCCGATTCGCGCGTTTCTGCAACCTACGTTAGAGATTTACTGGTGCCCATGAGCCAAGGAACAGCCGCTATGACAATCCCATCCCCGACCGTTTCCATGGCGGATAAAGTTGCCCTGATCGACAGCCTCTGCGCCAAGGCGCGGATCCTGCCGGTGATTACCATCGCCCGCGAGCAGGACGTGCTGCCGCTGGCCGATGCCCTCGCGGCGGGTGGCCTGACCGCGCTGGAAGTGACCCTGCGTTCGCAGTTCGGCCTTAAGGCCATCCAGATCCTGCGCGAACAGCGTCCGGAGTTGATGACCGGTGCCGGCACCGTGCTCGATCGCCACATGCTGGCCGCGGCAGAAGCGGCGGGCTCGCAGTTCATCGTTACGCCAGGCATCACCCGTGACCTTCTGGAAGCCAGCGTTGCCAGTCCGATCCCGTTGCTGCCAGGCATCAGCAATGCCTCGGGCATCATGGAAGGCTATGGTCTGGGTTATCGCCGCTTCAAGTTGTTCCCGGCGGAAGTCAGCGGTGGCGTTGCCGCTATCAAGGCCTTGGGCGGTCCGTTCGGCGAAGTGAAATTCTGCCCGACCGGCGGCGTGGGCCCGGCCAATATCAAGAGCTACATGGCGTTGAAGAACGTCATGTGCGTGGGCGGTAGCTGGATGCTTGATCCTGAGTGGATCAAGAACGGCGACTGGGCCCGCATTCAGGAATGCACCGCCGAGGCACTGGCGCTGCTGGACTGATCGCTTCACCCGACACTTCGTTGTGTGTTCTACGGCTTTACGGTGCGCTTGGTCGGTGCACCGTTTTTTTTGCCTGATGAAAACCGGCGTCAAGACATCCTGCGATACATAGTTACCGCATCCGGAAAAGCGGCCAGTGCTAGCCTGCGTTGATCTTATGGAAGAGAGAACGTCATGGACGCCAACATTACCGATACACCCGTTTGCCTGCTGTCCCCGGAACAAATCGCCGGCCCTTATTTTCGCAATCCCAAACTGATTCGACGCAATATCAGCGAAGGCGCCGACGGCATCCCATTGGTATTGCGCCTGCAAATCATCGATGCCATGACTGGCCAACCGGTCACCGATGCGCTGGTGGATATCTGGCACTGCAATGCGCGGGGCGCCTATTCAGGCTGGAGCAAGATCAATCCGGACCTGGAAGTCGATGTCGGCGACATCGGCGCAATCCCGAGAACCGACGACGATACGTACCTGCGTGGTGCTCAGTTCACTGATAAAGCGGGGAACGTGCGCTTCACTACCATCTACCCGGGTTTCTATGCTGGCCGTACCCTGCACATTCATGTGGCCGTGCGAATCACCTCGGGCAACAACTATCTGGAAGAACGACACGTCGCCTGGGTGGGGCAGCTGTACTTTCCCGAAGTGGCTTCGCGTTCAGTGCTTGGCAGTCGGCAGTACAGCGGACGGGCTGTGCGACCGCTGAGCAATGAGCAAGATCACTTTTACACAACCATGGGCGGCGAGGCCTCGACCCTGAATGTACATACCCTCTCTCGAGACTCCAGGGACGACGGTTTTTTCGGGCACATGACCATCGGCATCGACACCTTTGCAGTGTCGACCCAGATCAAGCCGGAAGACTTCGATAAATACACCGTGTGACGTCAGGCCAGTTCCGCCAACGCCGAAGCCAGTCGGTTCATGTCCGCCGCAGTGCTGGTCAGCCCCGGCGTAATGCGAATGCATGGACCGCTGGCAGCGCCGTTGCGCACTACGGTAAACAGGTTGTAGTCGCTGAGCAGTTTTTCGGCCATCGCCTGTTGGTCGGCATGGGCGGTAAAGCGCATCGAGGTGATGCCACAGTACAACCGTGGATCATCCGGGATCATGACTTCGATACCCGGGTGCCCACGTACCGCGCGCACCCACAGGTTGCGCAGGTAGTTGAGCCGTGCCCCCTTGGCCGCGGCACCACCCATGGCCCAATGCTCTTCGAGCACCAGCGGCAGGGTCAGCAGTGCGGGGATGTTCGGCGTGCTGTAAGACGTGCGAGCGCGAATGTCGGTGATCGGAAAATGCATCTCCTCCATGTCCGGGTCGATGTCAGCCAGGCGCTCGGGGGCGATGTAGAGAAAGCCCAGGGTCAGCGGTGCACCGATCCATTTGTGCAGGTTGTAGGCGGCGAAGGCGATGCCCAGCTCTTCGAGATCGAATTCCAGTTGCCCCAGTGCATGGGCGCCGTCGAGGATCACATCGATGCCATGCTCCCTGGCGGCGGCGGCAATCGCCTGCACCGGCATCACCAGGCCTGTGCGGTGAGTGACGTGGGTCAAGGCCATCAGCTTGAGTCGTGGGTAGCGTGCAAAGGTCTCGCGATAGGTGGCCAGTAAACTGTCGAAACTGGCAGGGTGCCCATGGTCGATCTCGATCACCTCGACACCCCGATGACGCGCCAGCCAGCGCATCGCGCCCTTGACCGTGTCGTACTCCAGGTCGCAGATCAGCACTTGATCGCCCGGTTGAAGGCGATTGTAGTTGCGGATCAACGATTGCAAACCATCCGTCGCGTTGCAGGTCAGGGCGACACTTTCGGCAGGTACACCGATCAGCCCGGCCAACTGCGCGCGGATCTTCACACTGTCGCCCTGCTCGAAGCGCTGGCGCGCATACACCGAGTTGCTGCGGTTGATCAGCTCGATGTTGCGCTGATACTCCTCGACCACGGTGCGCGACATGCGTCCGAAGTAGCCGTTTTCCAGATTGATCGGTCCCGGTTGCCGATCGTAGCGATCGGCAAAGGTCCGCCAAAAGGCTTCATCACGGGCACGGCGGGTATTGTCGGGCATGGGCTTACTCAATCAGGGGCGGGGGGCGTGGATCAGTGGCGTGGTGCCGGTTTGCCATGCTTGGCGCGCAAGGGTTCCAGCAACTCCGACAAGCCGTTGTGATCAATCTCTTGCATCAGGGCCAGCAAGCCACCCAATTCGCCGTGGGGAAAACCTTCCCGGGCAAACCAGTTCAGGTATGGGCCGGGCAGGTCGGCAATGATCCGTCCCTTGTATTTGCCGAAGGGCATTTCCCGGGTGATCAGCAGTTCGAGCTTTTCAGGGTTCATCACGCAGTCGTCTTGATTCATTCAGTCTGGAAAATACAGGCATTCTGCATGCAGGCCAATTGACAGATCATGCAAAAAAAACGGATACAGATTTTCGCCGTAATGGTAACTAATTGAAAAATATAGGGAAATTTATGTCTGTTGAGCTGGCATGCGCCCTGCAATGAGTAAGTCATCTTTCATCAACCGCAAGGAATTGAAAAATGACCGACATGAATAAAGAAGCGATTTCTGTACTCAATGACCTGATTGAAACCTGCAAAGACGGTCAGGAAGGGTTCAAGACTTGCGCCGAAGACATCAAACACCCTGAACTCAAAACCTTGTTTGTGCAACGTGCTGCCGACTGTGGCACCGCCGCCGCTGAGCTGCAGGCTGCGGTGCGTTCAATGGGCGGCGATCCGGAAACGTCCACCAGCGTCAGTGGCGATCTGCATCGTCGCTGGGTCGATGTGAAGTCGATGTTCACCGGCAAGGATGAAGAAGCGGTGCTCAATGAAGCCGAACGTGGCGAGGACCATGCGCTGAAGGCGTATCGCGATGCCATGGAGAAAATCAACAAGCACAACCTGGTGGGCATTCGTGATCTCGTTGAGCGTCAGTACCACGGCGTGCAACGTAACCACGATCAGGTAAAAGCCCTGCGTAACCAAGCGCGCGCACGTTCGTAAGCGTTCGTTTGCTGTCAAAAACGCCAGCTAGTCTGGCGTTTTTTTGTGCTCGGGAATTAGCGCTGGACGGGGTATAGATAGCTAGCTAATAATTTGTTTTTCAAGTGACCGGCCTGAAGCCGACTATCGTTAAAACGACTTTTCAAGAGTGCTTTACGTGCCCATTACTTTGCAGGCGTTGTTTGCGCCTGACCGCCGCGCCTTGCAGTTCGCGATCAAGACCTTGATCGGCGGAGGAGTGGCGCTGTGGCTGGCATTGCGCTGGGGCCTGGAGCAACCGGCCTGGGCGTTGATGACTGCGTTCATCGTCGCGCAGCCGCTGTCCGGCATGGTGATGCAAAAGGGCTTGGCGCGGCTGTTGGGGACGTTGGTCGGAACCATCATGTCGGTGGTGTTCATGGGCTTGTTCGCCCAGACACCGTGGCTGTTTTTGCTGGCGTTGGCATTGTGGCTTGGACTGTGTACGGCCAGTTCGACATTACTGCGCAGTGCCTGGTCCTATTCATTTGTACTGGCCGGGTACACCGTGGCGATCATCGCGCTGCCGGCCATCAATCATCCGTTGACCGTATTTGACCAAGCCGTGGCACGCTGCACCGAAATCAGCCTGGGCATTATCTGCGCCACCGCCAGCAGTGCTTTGCTCTGGCCATTGCGGGTCGAGCGACAGCTGTCGGACCAGGCCCGAGGAGCCTGGCAAAGTGGCATGAATGCCGCGCGGGCGACACTGGCCGGGGATGGACAGGCACGCAAAGGCTTGCTGGAAATTCTCGGTCGAATCGTTGCCGTGGACGCGCAACGCGAACACGCCTGGTTCGAAGGGCCTCTCGGTCGGCAACGGGCACGCGCCATCAGCGGTTTGAGCCAGAAATTGTTGATGCTGCTGCGTATCGCCCGTTCAGTGCGCCGGCAGTGGAAACAGTTGGAACCGCAAGAGTCGGCGCAGTTGTCACCGTGGATGAACGAAGTGCTGGAGGCGCTGAAAGTCGCCGATCCTGCGACGTTGCATGCCCTGCGCCCGCGTTTGCTCGACGCGTCCCACGACCCGCAGATCAGTTCGGCACAGAGTTACTGCCTGGTGCGTTTCACCTTGCTGATGGATACGGCCATGGCGGCGACGGCGGCGTTGAGCGCCGTTGAGGAGGGCGGTGATCCGGTCGCGCCGCCCAAGACGCTGACACCTCACCGCGATCTGTCGCTGGCCCTGGTGTTCGGCGCCCGCAGTGCCTTGGCGTTCCTGGTGGTTGCGAGTTTCTGGCTGGCGACCGCTTGGCCCGCGGCAGCGGGGGCGATGTTGTTGACGTGCGTGGTGTGCAGCCTGTTCGCCAGCCGGGAAAATGGTGCGCAAATCGGCATGAGCTTCATGCGCGGGATATTCCTGGCCATTCCGGCGGCGTTCATCGTCGGGCAAATTCTGCTGCCGCAATGGAGCAGTTTTGCCATGTTGTGCATGGGTATGGGCGTGCCGTTGTTTTTCGGGGCGCTGGGCATGGCCAAGCCGCAGATCGGCGCTACGGCCACGTCATTCTGCCTGCATTTCATTGTGCTGGTGGCTCCGCTCAACCAGATGAAGTTCGACGTCGCGACGTTCTTCAACAGCGCCCAGGCCATGGTCATCGGCGTCGGTGCGGCGGTGCTCGCATTCCATCTGTTGATCCTGCGTAACCCGGCGTGGCATGGCCGTCGATTGCTCGCGGCTACCCTTGACGATCTGGTGCGCCTGACCCGGCGCAATCTGGCCGGCGCCGAGAGCTGGTTCGGCGGGCGCATGGCCGACCGCTTGCTGCAATTGGCGCGGCATTATCCGGAGTTGCCCGAGCCGGCGCGAAGCCGCTGGGATGACGGGCTGCTCGGGTTGGATATCGGCGATGAATTGCTGCACCTGCGCCTGAGCCTGGCGGTTGCGCAGGTTCCGGTTTCTACAGCGCAACAGCAATACCTCGAGCAACTGGAAAGCGTCCTGAAAAAAGGTCCGGCGCCAGATCGCGGCGAAGCGCTGGCCGAAGCCAGCGAGGCTTTCGTGCAAAACCTTTACGCCTTGCCCTCGAGTGATGCAGTGAAACTGGCCCGGGGCGCGGTGCTGCAATTGCAGAACAGCTGGCGCGCCTGGTGCCGCCAACAGGAGGCAAACCATGGGCTTGCGTGAGTGGGCGGTGGGCGGGGTGTTGCTCAGCCCGTTTCTGATTTATGTGCTGCTGGCGCTGCTGGTGACCGGCGCCTTGCGCCTGTTGTTGCGGCTGACCCCGATTGGTCGTTGGGTCTGGCACGAAGCATTGTTTGATTGTGCCTTGTACGTCTGTGTATTGACCGTGATCACCGTCGTCCTCGGACCTTTATAAGGAGCTGAATATGCGTACCCCCGTACGTGTCGCGTTGACCCTGTGCCTGGTGGCGGTGGCGATATTTGCCGGCGTGCATTTGTGGCAGTACTACATGCTCACGCCCTGGACCCGCGATGCACGTATTCGCGCCGACGTGGTGGTGATCGCGCCGGATGTGTCGGGCTGGGTGCGTGAGCTCAAGGCCTACGATAACCAGCAGGTGAAGGCGGGGGACCTGTTGTTGAGTATCGACCGCGACCGTTTCGAAGCCGCCCTGGAAAAAGCCCAGGCGGTGGTGCAAACCCGCCAGCAACAACTGAACCTGCGTGAACGCGAAGCCAGCCGCCGCGCCAGCCTCGGGCCGCACGCGATCAGCGCCGAACTGCGGGAAAACGCACAAATCAATGCCGGTATCGCCCGTGGTGAACTGCGTGAAGCACAGGCCGAGGCCAAGGTCGCAGAGATCAACCTGGCGCGCAGCCAGATCCATGCGCCGCGCAATGGTCACATCACCAACCTGCGTCTGGCTCAAGGCAATTATGTGAATGCCGGGCAACCGGTGATGGCGTTGATCGATGATTCAACCTTTTACGTGCAGGCTTATTTCGAAGAAACCAAGCTGCCACGGATCAAGGTCGGCGACCCGGTGAAAGTCTGGTTGATGAGCGCCGGGGAAGCGTTGCAGGGGCACGTTGAAAGCATCAGCCGCGGGATAACCGATCGCAATACCACACCGGACGGCCAGTTACTGGCAGAGGTGGAACCGACATTCAATTGGGTGCGACTGGCGCAACGGATTCCGGTGCGGATCAAGCTGGACAAAGTGCCCGAAGGGATCAACTTGAGTGCGGGAATGACTGCGAGCGTGCAGGTGCAGGAGGGTGAGCGCTAGTTCGTGTTCGTGATGCTGTCCTGTGGCCAGGGCGCTTGCTCCTGCTCGGCTGCGCAGCCGTCGCAAATCCTGCCAACGCATTCGTTCAGGTGAACTGAGGTGTCTGAGTTGGGGGCGCTTCGCGCCCCAGCGGGAGCAAGCCCCCTCGCCACAGGTCAGCCGATGCTGATCGGTGGCAACTCGGTCAGCGTCACGCTCTGCTGTTTGCGCGGCGCGAGGATTTCCGCCTCGCCGTCGACCACCAGTTCATCGCGCTGGTTGAATACGCGGGTGGCGATGCGCACGCGGAACTTCGGCAGTTTTTCGAGGATTTCCAGGCGCACCGTCAGGGTGTCGCCGATCTTCACCGGCTTCTGGAAACTCATTTGCTGGCCGATGTAGATGGTGCCCGGCCCAGGCAGTTCGCAAGCCACCGCAGCGCTGATCAGTGCACCGCTGAACATGCCATGGGCAATGCGCTCCTTGAACATGGTGCTGGCAGCGTATTCGGCATCCAGGTGCACCGGGTTGTGGTCGCCCGACATCGCGGCGAACAATTGAATGTCGCGCTCTTCGACCGTCTTGCTGAAGCTGGCGGTCTGGCCGACTTCAAGGGCTTCGTAAGGGGTGTTGGTAACCTGGGTCATGTGTCTCAATTCCTGTGACGAATAAAAGAATTCACAAAAAACTATTCGGCTCGATGTGGCCTGGGGTTGCTCAGGGTCTGGTTGATCCAGCCCAGCACGTCGGCAATCACGTCATCGCGGTTGGTTTCGTTGAACAGTTCGTGCCGAGCCTGCGGATAAATCGTCAGTTGCAGGCTCTGGCTGCCGGCTTCGCGCAAGGCGTCGGCCAGATCTTTCAGACGCTTGCCTTCGCTCACCGGATCACATTCACCGCCAATCACCAGCATTGGCAGGCCTGGATCGATCTGCGCGAGATTGGACGCTTTGCTGATTTGCTGCAACCCGCCGAGCAAATCGATCCACATTTGATTGGTACACCTGAAGCCGCACAGCGGGTCATTGGCGTACAAGTCGACCTCTGAAGGATCGCGACTGAGCCAGTCGAACCGGGTGCGCACCGGTTTGAATTTGTTATTGAACGAGCCAAACGACAACCATTCGATCAGCGCGCTGCGGCCCTTGGAGCCTTGGCGCAGGCGTTCGAGGCGGGCAATCTGCCGCGCCGCTCGGTAAAGCGTCACGGGCTGGAAGTTCGAACCGCTGAGAATGGCCCCCTGCAGGCTGGCGCTGTGGTGCAACAGGTAACCTTGGGCGATGTAACTGCCCATGCTGTGGCCGAGCAGTACGATCGGCACACCGGGATGCTGCTGGCCGATGTGCTGATTCAGGCAGGCCAGGTCACCCACCACTTTGGCCCAGCCATCGTTGTCCGCGAAGTGGCCGAGCGTCCCGTTTTCGGCAGTTTTGCCATGTCCGCGCAAGTCCGGTGCATAGAGGCCGTAGCCCTGATCGCAGAATTTTTCGGCAAGGCGCGCATAGCGGCCACTGTGTTCGGCCATGCCGTGGGCCAGCAGGATCACCGCCTTTAGCTTGCCCATGGGCAGCCACTGATTGACGAAGAGGCGGCTGCGGTCACTGGTGGTCAGCCAGAACGTGTCGTGGATCATGGCGATTCCTTTCCATGCATGGGCGCGGGGTGGTTGCATTGTATAGCGCAAAATCCTGCCGGCATCAGCTCACGCCACGGCAGGAAGATTCACACGGTCAATGACGCGTTGACGCATATTTGCCTGATTGGCCATAACTGCTAGTGTCCGTGAAGCTCCGCTTTTCGCTTTCTGCTTTTTGAGGGATCACAGAGAAATGACAGAAAAGCGGCCCGGATAGGCTCAGGTAAAGAGGACAAGAACAATGCAACCTGATTTCTGGAATGACAAGCGCCCGGCCGGCGTACCCCTGGACATCGACGCGGGTGCCTACAAGTCGGTCATCGAGGTGTTTGAACGTTCCTGCAAGAAATTCGCTGATCGCCCGGCGTTCAGCAACATGGGCATCACCCTGACCTACGCCGAACTGGAACGCTACAGCGCAGCGTTCGCCGGTTACCTGCAAGCCCATACCGACCTGGTGCCGGGGGATCGCATCGCGGTGCAGATGCCTAACGTCCTGCATTATCCGGTAGCCGTGTTCGGCGCGTTGCGTGCCGGGTTGATCGTGGTCAACACCAACCCGCTGTACACCGCGCGGGAGATGCGTCACCAGTTCAAGGACTCCGGCGCCCGGGCACTGGTGTACCTCAACATGTTCGGGCAAAAGGTCCAGGAAGTCCTGCCCGACACCGACATCCAGTACCTGATCGAAGCCAAAATGGGCGACTTCATGCCCGCCGCCAAAGGCTGGCTGGTCAACACGGTTGTGAGCAAGGTGAAGAAAATGGTCCCGGCCTATGCCTTGCCCCAGGCCATTTCCTTCAAAAGTGCGTTGCGCATGGGGCGTGGCCTGGGCATCAAGCCGCTGAAAGTCGGCCTCGACGATATCGCCGTGCTGCAATACACCGGTGGTACCACCGGGCTGGCCAAGGGCGCCATGCTGACCCACGGCAACCTGGTGGCGAACATGCAACAAGTGCGGGCCTGTCTGGAGCAGTTCGGCAACGACGGTCAGCCGCTGTTGCGCGAAGGGCAGGAAGTGATGATCGCGCCGCTGCCGCTGTACCACATCTATGCATTCACGGCGAATTGCATGTGCATGATGGTGTCCGGCAACCATAACGTGCTGATCACCAATCCGCGGGACATCGGCGGCTTCATCAAGGAACTGAAAAACTGGCGCTTCTCGGCGTTGCTCGGGCTCAACACGCTGTTCGTTGCGCTAATGGACCACGCGGATTTCAAGACCCTGGATTTCTCCAGCCTCAAGCTCACCAACTCCGGTGGCACCGCGCTGGTCAAGGCTACCGCCGAACGCTGGGAACAGCTCACCGGTTGTCGCATCACCGAAGGCTACGGCTTGACCGAAACCTCGCCAGTGGCCTGCACCAACCCGTACGGCGACCAATCGCGCATCGGCACGGTCGGGCTGCCAGTGCCGGGCACCACGTTGAAAGTGATCAATGATGAAGGGGTCGAACAGCCCTTGGGCGAGCGCGGCGAGCTGTGCATCAAGGGCCCGCAGATCATGAAGGGCTACTGGCAGAAACCCGAGGCCACCGCCGAGGTGCTGGACGCCGAGGGCTGGTTCAAGTCCGGCGACATTGCTGTGATCGACCCGGACGGCTTTGTGCGCATTGTCGATCGCAAGAAAGACATGATCATTGTCTCGGGTTTCAACGTGTACCCGAACGAGATCGAAGACGTGGTCATGGCCCACCCGAAAGTCGCCAACTGTGCGGTCATCGGGGTACCGGACGAACGTTCCGGTGAGGCGGTCAAGCTGTTTGTGGTGGCGCGTGAGGCAGGGGTCAGCCTTGAAGAGCTGAAGGCGTACTGCAAGGAAAACTTCACGGCGTACAAAGTACCCAAGCACATCGTGTTGAGGGAGTCGTTGCCGATGACACCGGTCGGCAAGATCTTGCGACGCGAGTTGCGTGATATCGCCTGATCGTTGAATCGCCGCGCTTCACGCGGATCGCGGGCAAGCCTCGCTCCTACGGGTTCCGTGGTGTGCACAAAACGCATCGAACTTGTAGGAGCATGGCTTGCCCGCGATGCTTTTAAAGGAGAGAAAGCCCAGGATTCAGGGGCTTTCAAAGCTTTATAGAATTTTTGCTCTAAAATGACCGCTTGTCATTCTTGAGTCACATTTGTGACCGTAGAGGCCGCTTTTGGCTCTAGTCGACCCTTGGCAAAGCTGCTACTCTCGGCGCGCTTTGTGACTTCTCGGCCTTCTGTCAGCCAGATTCACCAATGACCAAACACCAATAATAATCGCATCAAATGCGGTGCTGAATTCGCGTTGCTGAGGAGTGGGCTTCCATGATCGAAGACTTTTGGAAGGATAAGTACCCAGCTGGGATTGCTGCCGACATCAATCCAGACGAGTATCCGAATATTCAGGCAGTGTTGAAGCAATCCTGCCAACGCTTCGCCAACAAGCCGGCATTCAGCAACCTGGGCAAGACAATCACCTACGGTGAACTGTACGAATTGTCCGGTGCCTTTGCCGCGTATCTGCAACAGCATACCGATTTGCAGCCGGGCGATCGAATCGCCGTGCAACTGCCCAACGTCCTGCAGTACCCCGTGGCCGTCTTCGGTGCCATCCGCGCCGGGCTGATCGTGGTCAACACCAACCCGTTGTACACCGCACGGGAAATGGAACACCAGTTCAACGACTCCGGTGCCAAGGCCCTGGTCTGCCTGGCCAACATGGCGCACCTGGCGCAAATCGTGGTGCCCAAGACTGGCGTCAAGCACGTCATCGTCACCGAAGTCGCCGACCTGTTGCCGCCGCTCAAGCGCCTGCTGATCAACAGCGTCATCAAGTACGTGAAGAAGATGGTGCCGGCCTATCACTTGCCAAAAGCCGTCAAGTTCAACGACGTGCTGAGCAAGGGCCAGGGCCAGCCAGTGGCGGAAGCGAACCCGGCCAACAGCGATGTCGCGGTGCTGCAATACACCGGTGGCACTACCGGCGTGGCCAAGGGCGCGATGCTGACCCACCGCAACCTGGTGGCGAACATGCTGCAGTGCAAGGCGCTGATGGGGTCCAACCTCAACGAAGGTTGCGAGATCCTGATCACGCCGCTGCCGCTGTACCACATTTATGCCTTCACCTTTCATTGCATGGCGATGATGCTGATCGGCAACCACAACATCCTGATCAGCAACCCGCGCGACTTGCCGGCGATGGTCAAGGAACTGTCGAAGTGGAAGTTCAGCGGCTTTGTTGGCCTCAACACTCTGTTCGTGGCCCTGTGCAATAACGAAGGTTTCCGCAAGCTGGACTTCTCCGCGCTGAAAGTCACCCTGTCCGGCGGCATGGCGCTGCAACTGGCGGCAGCCGAGCGCTGGAAAGCGGTCACCGGTTGCGCCATCTGCGAAGGCTACGGCATGACCGAAACCAGCCCGGTGGCCACGGTCAACCCGATCCAGAATATCCAGATCGGCACCATCGGCATTCCGGTACCGTCGACCCTGTGCAAAATCGTCGACGATGCCGGTGTCGAGCAGCCAATGGGCGAAATTGGCGAACTGTGCGTAAAAGGCCCACAGGTCATGAAAGGCTACTGGCAGCGCCAGGAAGCCACCGACGAAATCCTCGACAGCGAAGGCTGGTTGAAGACCGGTGACATCGCACTGATCCAGCCCGACGGCTACATGCGCATTGTCGATCGCAAGAAAGACATGATTTTGGTGTCCGGTTTCAATGTGTACCCGAACGAACTGGAAGACGTGCTGACAACTTTGCCGGGCGTGCTGCAATGCGCGGCCATCGGCGTGCCGGACGAGAAGTCGGGTGAGGCGATCAAGATTTTCATCGTCGCCAAACCGGGCGTGACCCTGACCAAGGAACAGGTGATGGAGCACATGCGCGCCAACGTCACTGGCTACAAGGTTCCGCGTTCGGTGGAGTTCCGCGACGCGTTGCCGACCACCAACGTTGGCAAGATCCTGCGCCGGGAACTGCGCGATGAGGAGCTGAAAAAGCTCAAGGCGAAGAACGCCGCGTAAACCAAAAAGCCCCGCAAATGCGGTGATGCTGTTCACTGAAGAGAACGTTAGCATCCTGTGGCGAGGGAGCTTGCTCCCGCTGCGCTGCGCAGCAGTGCCTTTTCAAGGCCGCTTCGCGCCCCAGCGGGAGCAAGCTCCCTCGCCACAGGGTAATGTTCCTTGACTGAACAGCATTACTGCAAATGCGGGGCTTTTTGTTGGTGCTGGATTCTTCTTTGCAAAACTTTTCTGTCGCGGGAGTCCTTTACTCCGCAAGCGGCAGGAGTTATTGGCGGAACGGTGCGAAGTTGACGTTGGTACCTGCCGGACGCATGTCCTGCAGATACGAGTCCTTGTCGGCACTCAGTTCCAGGCTCAGGGCCGCTTTGCGCTTGCCCTGATTGCGCACCACCAGGCCTTCGAGCTTCTCGCGCAAAAACACCGTCGGCACTTTCAAATGCAGCAGTTCGTCGGTGTCCGGGGTGTGCATCAGCAGGTGAATCCACTCGTACTGACCCACGGCCAGGCGTGCCACCGGAATATCGAACCACCAGATGTTGCGGTTGCGGTTCAGTTCGGTGAAGTGGCAGTTGTTGACGCCAAGCACAGCACCACCAAGTTCCTGGTTTCTGCGGGCAATGGCCTGCTTTTTATCGAGTTTCATAACATTCCTGCGGTATTGGATCTTCAGCGCCACGCGCCGATACGTTGCGCATTCTCGGGGGTTGCCGGGCAAACATAAAGCCCAACCTGCATGGAACGATGAAATGTCGCGCGGAAAATAAATGAAACTCCGCGCGAATGCCCTCGGTCAACCTTGTGTAACCACTTTCCTCCCAATGAAACGCACGCAGGAGATTCATCATGGGCAGCACAAGCGATAAAGTGAAAGGCATGGCCAACGAAGCCGCCGGCAACGTCAAGCAAGGCGTCGGCAAGGCCACCGGTAATGACAAGATGCGCGCCGAAGGCGTGGTGCAGGAAAAGAAAGGCGAAGCTCAACAAGCCGTCGGCAAGGCCAAGGATGCCGTGAAAAAAGGTGTCGACAAGGCTTGATCCGGCCTTTGAACAAGCCTCGAACGGCCATCCACAGATGGCCGTTTTTGTGTCAGCCTGAACTTGATTGAGGAAATTGTTTCAAAGTCGCCAGGTAGGCTACTTTGATCTAAGAAAACGGCCCCTGAGTCGCCATGACTACATCCCATCCTGATTGCGGCGAATGGAGACGCTAATGATTTTCCCGGACATGAAAGGTCTGCCCATCCACCGTGTGATGGTGCGCACGGTCACCGAGTTCGTCGACGATGAGATGTCGACCTATGCCTCGGCACTGGCCTATCAAATGCTGTTTTCGCTGTTCCCCTTCATTCTGTTCCTGATTGCCCTGATCGGTTTCCTGCACCTGCCGGATTTCTTTTCCTGGCTGCGCCTGCAATCGGAGCTGGTGCTGCCGCCCCAGGCCCTGGAACAGGTGAACCCGGTCATCGACCAGCTTCAGCAGTCCAAGGGCGGATTGCTGTCGGTGGGTATCGTGATTGCGCTGTGGACCGCCTCAGCCGGTGTGCGGCTGATGATGAGTGCGATGAACGCGGCGTACGATGTCGTTGAAGGTCGCCCGGCGTGGAAGCGTTTTCCCCTGTCGATCATCTACACCGTCGGCATCGCCGGCATGCTGCTGATCGCCGCCGCACTGATGGTACTCGGGCCGCAAGTGATGAGCTGGATCGCCTCGCAAGTGGGCCTCGAGTACTTCATCGTCACCCTGTGGACCATCGCGCGTTGGCCGGTGATCGTGATCCTGTTGATGGTCGCGGTGGCGCTGATCTATTACGTCATGCCTGACGTCAAACAGGAATTTCGCTTCATCACCCCCGGCTCGGTGCTGGCCGTGGTGGTGTGGATCATTGCGTCGCTGGGCTTCGGTTTGTACGTCAAGGAGTTCGCCAACTACAACGCCATGTATGGCAGTATCGGTGCGATCATCGTGCTGTTGCTGTACTTCTACATTTCCGCGGCGGTGTTGCTGCTCGGCGCGGAGATGAATGCGGTGATCGAGCACATGTCCCGCGAGGGCAAGGACCCTGGCGAGAAAGTTGCCGGCGAGAAGGGCCCTGTCCATGAAAAACAGCACGTATCGGGACTTGGCCGCGATCATTCACAACCCAAACCGACCATTGACGAAACCTGACCATGATTCGTGAAATCCTGAAAATGGGTGATGAGCGCCTGCTGCGCATTGCTCCGCCGGTGCCCGCCGAAATGTTCGACAGCCCCGAATTGTGGCAACTGATCGATGACATGTTCCAGACCATGGAGAGCGTGGGTGGCGTCGGCCTGGCTGCACCGCAAATTGGTGTTGACCTGCAACTGGTGATCTTCGGTTTCGAGCACAGCGAACGTTACCCGGACGCCGAGGCGGTGCCGCAAACGATACTGATCAACCCGTTGATCACGCCATTGAGCCCGCTGATGGAAGAGGGCTTCGAAGGTTGCCTGTCAGTGCCCGGCTTGCGTGGCGCGGTGGATCGCTACCAGCAGATCCGCTATGAAGGTTTCGACCCCAAGGGAGAGCCGATCGTGCGCATTGCATCCGGGTTCCACGCGCGGGTGGTGCAGCATGAGTGCGATCACCTGATCGGCCGGCTCTACCCGTCGCGCATCAGCGATTTCAGCAAGTTCGGCTTCACCGAAGTGATGTTTCCGGACCTCGATCCCAACGCCGACGATTGATCCACCGTTTACGCGCAACGAGCCCTGATCGCCGGTGCCAGGCCCATGGCAATCATCGGTTTGCTGCGCGCATAGCGGCTCAGTCGCTCGACCATCGCGTAGGGCATTGGCGGGTCAAAGGTAAAACCGCAGCGCTCATAAAAACCACGCAGGTCGGGATGACAGAACAGCCATACCGGCAGTTCGCACTCCTTTACCGCCGCGCTGATCAACGCTGCGGCGATGCCTTGCCCGCGACACGCCGGATCGACAAATAAACCGGTCAACCAATGCCCGCCGGAAACCGGACGCAAACACAACGCCCCGACGATTTCGTCGCGCCGGGCCACCCACAATTGCGCCTCTCGAACCGCTTTCATCGACGATTGATGGGCGCGGTAGAACTTGTTCATCAATGGCCAAAGCGGCTCATCGAGTCGGCTGAAACGGGTGTCGGGCATGGTCTCGGACTGTCGGTACGCGAAGCGGGCGATTATAAAAGAACGCACCTGCAAAGATAGGTGTATACCTGATCTCACATCCCCTGTGAGTGGAGTACGCATCATGTCCAAAGGTATGGATTCAAAGAAAGCGGACAAGAAAAAGCCGGCGAAAACCGCTATTGAAAAACGCGCCGACAAAAAAGCCAAAAAGGTCAATGTGTTCGGGCATTGAGCCTGCGCTGATCGTTCGCTCCCGCGCAATGCGGGAGCGATCAGTTTGAAAATAATCTGCAGGAAATCCAGGCGTCGTTGCACAGAAGAGGATTGGTCCCCGATCCGAGCAACGCCATGCCTCATTACTTCGATACTGCCCACCGAAAAGAAATCGAAACGCTACGCCAACGCCTGACCGCCCGCACCGAGTGGCCGACCTGGTTGCTGTTGATTGGCGTCTACAGCGCGTGGTTCGCCCTCGTGATGGCCAGTCACTCCCTGGGCTTGTGGTTGAGTACCGGGTTGCTGATTCCCGTGGTGGTGTTGTGGCTGTCGGTGCAGCACGAACTGCTTCACGGTCATCCGACGCGCTGGCCGCTGTTGAATAAAATCCTTGGCTACGCGCCGTTCGCCGTCTGGTATCCCTACACCTTGTATCGCGACAGCCATTTGCTGCATCACCGCGATGAAGACCTGACCATCCCCGGTCGCGATCCGGAAAGCCGTTACCTGAGTGCCGAGCAGTGGCAAGGCAGCTCCTGGTTGAAAAAAAGCCTGCACTGGCTGAATAAAACCATGCTCGGCCGCTTTCTGCTCGGAGCGCCAGTTGCCCTGCTGGGTCTGGCCCGGGATGAACTGAAACGCTTGAAAAAGGGCGATCGCCAAGCCTGGTTGATGTGGCTCAGCCATGGCGCCGTGACCTTGTTGATGTTGCTGTTTATCGCCCACTTCAGCGTGCTGCCGATCTGGCATTACCTGTTGCTGGTCAGCGTGCCGGCGCTGTCGATTGCGATGATTCGCTCCTACTATGAACACCGCCCGCATGCGGCACCGGAGCAACGCACCGTACTCAATGAAGCGGCCTGGCCGTGGCGCTGGCTGTTCCTCAACCTCAATCTGCATTTGGTGCACCACGATTTGCCGGGACTGCCCTGGTATGACTTGCCCCGCGCCTACCGCATGCGTCGCGAGCAATGGCTGGCGCGCAGCGGCGGGTTTCTGGTGCAGGGCTATGGCCATTTTTGGCGTGAGCATGGGGTGAGGGCGATCGACAGTCCGCTGCATCCGTTTCACTGACGTAAGGCCACTTCTGTACCCTGTAGGAGCGAGCCTGCTCGCGATAGCGTTGGGCCAATCAACAGATGTGTTGAATGTGACATAGCCATCGCGAGCAGGCTCGTTTGGGATCTTCGTTGTATGGAGGATTTTGATGACTCAACAGATTGCTGAATTACTGATGTACGTTGCTCCTGAGCCTGTTCAACAAGTCAACGAACAGTGGCTGGCACGTATCGTCGAACACCTGGGCGTCACTCGCCGCAGCGCCGAAAGTCTGTCCTTGATGGACCTGTGGCTATCCCCGCAACTGCTGTTGACACAAACCTGCGGCTATCCGCTGATGACGGCTTTGCGTGGCAAGGTCAGGGTGCTGGGACGTCCGCGTTACGAGCTGCCGGACAGTAGCGGCGGCCACCATTGCAGCCTGTTGTTGAGCCGCGCCGACGATCGACGACGAACCTTGCCGGAATTTCTTGGCAGCCGTGGGGTGATCAATGGCGAAGACTCCAACAGCGGCATGAACCTGTTGCGTCATCGTCTGGCGCCGCTGCATCGGGACGGGCAGTTTTTTGCCTCGGTCGGTACCAGCGGCAGTCATCGCGAAAGCTTGCGCTGGTTACAGCAGAACCGTGCTGATCTGGCGGCCATCGACAGTGTGACCTTCGCTTTTCTCGCCCGTCACGCCGAAGCGCAAGTGGCTGGCTTGCGGGTCGTAGCTCGCAGCGCTTTCAGCCCGACCTTGCCCTACATCACCGCAGCAAGCCTTTGCGCCGGGCAAGCGGAAAAGATTCGACACGTGATGAATCAGGCCCTCGGCGAGTTGCCGCAGGTAGCTGAAGTCCTTGGCTTGCGAGAAGTGTTGCCGGCCAGTGAAGGTGACTATCAAGTGATACTCGATTATCAACGCGAAGCTGAAACATTGGGATACGGGCAACTGCGTTAATATTCTTTTCAGCAATATAAAAATGCATTTTTAGTATTGTTAATGAATAAGGCCCATTGCTAGGATCACCTCACCGGATGACCGGACATCCAGTGACCCCCTAGACCTTGGAGCCTCTATGTCCGGCATCGACCGTTCCCATCATTACGTAATAAGCAGACTGTTCCGCACGCATTACCCTTGGCTTTGTGCACGGTTGCGCCAGCACGTGGGTTGCGGTTGCGAAGACATCGCCGCCGAAGCCTTTGTGCAATTGCTCGAAGCCCCAAAGCCGCTTGCCATCCGCGAACCGCGTGCCTTGCTGACCACCATTACGCGACGCCTGATCTATCAACTCTGGCGCCGGCGCGACCTGGAGCGCCAGCATGTCGACCATATATTGCAGCTGGATCCGCCGTTATCGCCTTCACCTGAAGAACTGGCGCAATCGACCCAGGCCCTGCAAAGCCTTGACCGCACACTGTCGCGTCTGCCCGACAACGTTCGGGCGACCTTTCTGTTGTCGCGGGTCGACGGTCTGACCTACCCGCAAATCGCTGCCGAGCTGGGCATTTCCCTGCGTTCGGTCAGCGTCTACATGACTCGCTCCGAGGCTCTGTGCATCCGCCACAGCGCCAATCAATCCCTGAACCGCCCCCTGCCAAACAAGAGGTCCGCATGAGATCGATCAAAACCCTGCTCGGCAGTTCGCTGCTGGCCCTGAGCCTGTTTGCCACCCAGGCCCCTGCGACGGAAAAACCGGCACCTATCCATTTTGGCGACATCACCTGGGAAAGCGGCAGCCTGATCACCGAGATCTTGCGGCTGATCGTCGAGAAAGGTTATGGCTACCCGACAGACACGCTGCCGGGCAGCACCGTCAGCCTTGAAGCCGCGTTGGCGAAGAATGACATCCAGGTGATCGGCGAAGAATGGGCCGGACGCAGCCCCGCGTGGGTCAAGGCTGCCGCGGAAGGTAAAGTGTTCGGCCTGGGCGACACCGTCAAGGGAGCCACCGAAGGCTGGTGGGTGCCGGAGTATGTGATCAAGGGCGACCCGGAACGCGGCATCAAACCCCTGGCGCCGGAGCTGAAGTCGGTGGCAGACCTGGCCAAGTACAAAGATGTGTTCCGCGATCCGGAAGACCCAAGGCGTGGCCGCTTCCTCAACAGCCCTACGGGCTGGACCTCGGAGATCGTCAACAGCCAGAAGCTCAAGGCTTACGGCCTGAGCGAAAGTTTCGTCAATTTCCGCACCGGTTCCGGCGCGGCGCTGGATGCCGAAGTGGCGTCGTCGATTCGTCGAGGCAAACCGGTGTTGTTCTATTACTGGTCGCCAACGCCGCTGTTAGGTCGCTTCAAACTGGTGAAACTCGAAGAACCGCCGTTCGATGCCCAAGCCTGGAAAACCCTGGCCGACGCCAGTAACCCAAACCCCATAGGTACTAGCTCGATGCCGGCCAGCCTGGCCATTGGCGTATCGGCACCGTTCAAGGCGCAGTATCCCGACCTGGTGGCGTTTTTCGAAAAAGTCGACTTGCCGATTGATCTGCTCAACCAGACGCTGGGGCAGATGAGTGAAAAACGCCAGAAACCCCGTGAAGTCGCCGAAGCGTTTTTGCGTGAACAGCCGCAGGTTTGGAAGGGTTGGGTGCCGGGTGAGGTGGCTACGAAAGTGAGTGCCAGTTTGTAGTTTCGGGGTGACGTGTAGATAGCCATCGCGAGCAGGCTCGCTCCTACAGTGTCTCCCGGTGTTCACAAAAATGTTGATCACCGCAGATCTCCTTCAGGAGCGAGCCTGCTCGCAATCAATCCCAAGACTCACGCCCATTCGCCCCCGCTGATCAAGCCTTGCCTGTCATCGCTCCCTCCCAGGTCTTCGCCTGACGCTGAACCGATTTTGTACCCAATGCTGGCCGACTAGTGGCCTTGCAAGCCTCACTCGTCTGTCTATGCTCTCGTGTAACTAACCATGTCGACCGCAACGACGCGGTGACTCCCAGAGTGCGCAATCCAAGGCACCGATGCATTCAATGGAGCTGTTGTGGAAAGGGAATTTCGTTAAGAGCACGTTAGGGTTGACCCGCCTGCGGGTTATCAAGAGAAGGATGTCTTGATGAGAGTGTCGCGCCAGGGACCCTCCGATTGAACATCATTAATCACCTGACTGGTCCTTCCTCTTTTGGAGGGGCGCGTGTGCCTGTTCTGTGGAACGTAGTGGTGGATTTGAAAGACCAGCAACTTTCAATAATTCAAAAGACCGCGCAAGCAATAGGGTGATAAGACCATGTTCAACCTACATCACAAGGCTGACCTGCTGGAGATCGAGCGTTTCAGTTGCGCACTGACCGAGGCCAATGCCAAGTTGGCAGCCGTCAGTCGTTCGATGGCGATGATTGAATTCACCCCGGAGGGTATCGTCCTCGACGCCAATGAAAACTTTTGCGGCGTCATGGGTTACAGCGCAGAAGAAGTTCGCGGCAAGCACCATCGGGTGTTTTGCGAAGAGGCGTTTTACCGTAGCGAGGAGTACGCCAAGTTGTGGCGTGATCTGGCCCGTGGCGAGCCGGTCAGCGGCACCTTTTTGCGCCTGAACAAGAACGGCAAGGAAATCTGGCTCGAAGCCAGTTACATGCCGGTGTTTGGCCCCGATCGGCAAGTCAAAAGCGTGATCAAGGTCGCCACCGACATTACGGCCAGAGTCAACAAGGAACACGAAAACGAGAGCATGCTGGCAGCTATCAGTCGCTCCATGGCGGTGATCGAGTTCACCCCCGACGGGCGAGTGATCACCGCCAATGAAAACTTCCTGAAAACCATGCAGTACTCGCTCAACGAAGTGATCGGGCAGCATCACAGTCTGTTCTGTCACCGGGCCGAAGCCGAATCGGCAAGTTACAAGGCGTTCTGGGCTTCGCTGAATCGCGGCGAATATCACTCGCACCGATTCGAGCGCAAGAACAAGCAGGGTCAGACGATTTATCTCGAAGCGTCCTACAACCCGTTGTTCGACACCAAAGGGCGGTTGTACAAGGTGGTGAAGTTCGCCAGCGACATCACCCACCAGATGACCACGCTGCAAACCGCTGCTGAATCGGCCCATAGCACTTCCGTGCAAAACGACGCCTGCGCACGCAAAGGTTCCGAGGTGGTGCAGCAAACGGTGCAGATCATCCAGGACATTTCCCGGGATCTGAATCAGGCCGCGCTGAGTATCGACGCGGTGAGCAAACAGTCGGACATCATCGGCACTATCGTGCAGACCATCCGTGGCATTGCCGATCAGACTAATTTGCTGGCGCTCAATGCCGCCATCGAAGCCGCCCGCGCCGGCGAGCATGGGCGGGGTTTTGCGGTCGTGGCCGATGAAGTGCGCAGCCTTGCCGCCCGCACCAGTCAGGCGACGCTGGAGATTGTCGACGTGGTGCGCAAGAACCACGATTTGTCATTGAGTGCCGTGTCGAGCATGCAGTCGAGCTTGAGTCGAACGGGGCTCGGTGTGGAATTGGCGAACGAGGCGGGGGAGGTGATCCTGGAAATTCAGCAAGGGTCGCGACACGTGGTGGATGCGATCAGTCAATTCAACTCGACCTTGCAGTTGAATTAAGAGCAACAAATAAAGAAGAGTCCCGGTAGAGGGACCCTTCTTTATCTCGTGCAATGCCTTAAAGCGTAGCGATGAGTTTGTCCACGGCCTCGGCGCCCGGCTTGTCGTGGTTACGTTCGTTGGCTTCCTCGGCCTGGGCCATCTTCCTCTTGTCTTCCATGCGCTGGGCGATCTCTTCACCGATCGCTTGCTGTTTCTCCGGGGGCATGGCGTCTACCTCCTCTTGAGTCAGCCCCATCTCCTGAAGGATCGCATCACGCAGGCGCTGCTCCGGCGTTTTGCTCATGTAGTCCTTGAACTCATCCGTAGCCGAACCGCCCTTGAAACGGTCTTTGACGTCATCCGGCAGTGGCGCGTAGACCGCTTGCAGATTCACCCGGGTCTTGGCGAACGCCTCATCGACGTTGTCGCTCACTTTGGCGGCCTCGCTGACCTGTTGCGTCGCGATCTGGGTCGCTGATTCCTGAACCTGCGTGTCGGTTTGCGCGGTTTGTGCCTGCACGTTGTTTTGCAGGGCTTGAGTCATGACGCTTTGCAGACCGGCGGCGGCTTCAGCGGTTGGATCTTCACCAGGACGTTTGGGGAGTGGTGTGACCAGATTTGACTTTGCACTGACCAACATAAGGAGAGACCTTGTAGGTGTTTGTGGTGAGGTGCGCTGAGCAAAGTCTGTGCCTGAACATTTAAAGCTAAATAAATCAGTGCGTTATGTATTTTTCTTGCAGCGGGTAAACGTGTTTGCGGTAAGGCCTTGCCGCTGGGCGGCAGAGCCCTACCGCCCAGATCGCGTGCTCAAGGCAAGCCGTTGCAGCAATGCTTGAGGAAGCCGGGGCGTTGCGCCAGACGTTTGAAATACTCATCGATGGCCGGGTAATCGGGGCGTTCCATCGGCGTCATCAACCAGCGGTTGATCGACAGGCCGATGACAATATCGGCCAGGGTAAACCGCGCGCCAGCGACATAGGCTTTGGTGGTCGCGAGTTGATGTTCGAGGATGGCCATTTTCTGGTTCCAGCCACGCACGCCGACTTCGATGCGATGGGCGTCCTGGTATTCCGGGTCCTTGCGCACCAGCGCCATGAACGCGTAGCTCCAGGATGAATTGAGATCAGTGGCCTGCCAGTCCATCCACTGCTCCACCCGGGCGCGGGCGGCCGGTTCGCCGGGCAGTAATTCATGGTGGTGTTGGTGCTTGCCGGCCAGGTAGCGGCAAATGGTATTGGACTCCCACAACACCCCGGCTTCATCGATGATCACCGGAACCTGGGCGTTCGGGTTGAACCTGAGGAACTCGGGGCTGTGGGTCGAGGCAAAACCGCTGCCCCAATCCTCGCGCTCAAAGGACAGCCCCAGTTCCTCGCAGGTCCACAGCACCTTGCGGACGTTGATCGACGAGGCTTTACCGAGAATTTTCAGTGTGTGATCCATATTGCTACTCCGTCAGCGAATCAAGGCGTCGGGAAATCATAGTGAGCCTGGCAGCGGTCGACATCAAGCGCGTGGGAAAAGTCTGTAGGCAATGGATTTCAGATCGTTTCTGCGAAGTTGGTTTTCTTGCCTATTTGCCTACAGCTACGCCAGAATCCGCCGACTTGTGTGCTTGGTATCCGGACTCTATTGTTCCGTATCGCTGCAAATTCAGCGATCGGGTCTAGCAGCCTGGATACTTTAGACGCATGACGTCCACCCATCGTGATCTGCCCGCCAGTTCACGTTATGGCGGCCGTGCGCGGGAAGACCTTCGGGTCTACCGGGTTCTAGAGTCCTGGTCTGCTAGCCCGCGTACAGCTGCCACCCTGTTTTCGTCTAGCAGCGAATCGTGGCAGCTCCACTACTCTAGGAGTATTGCCATGTTCAAACCCACTCCCAACCCTCCGCGCTGTCCCAGCCCGATGTTCTTCATCGCTCCAGACATCAATAACGAAACGCTGTTGGCGCACGCCTGCGAATCACTGGCCTCGGCGAGTGTGATGACCAATGACTTTGCTACGTTTCTGGAAGGCAGCCAGCGCAACACGGCGCTGGCGATCGCACAGATCATCATGCTGGCGGAACTGGCGGTGAATCGCGTGCTGGATAACCTCGATCCGCAGGATTGATCGCCGAACCTGTGGCGAGGGAGCTTGCTC
>NZ_RCOB01000219.1:0-3366 GCF_004307665.1 Pseudomonas sp. Sample_16 | reverse complement strand
GGATAACCTCGATCCGCAGGATTGATCGCCGAACCTGTGGCGAGGGAGCTTGCTCGCGCTGGAGTGCGAAGCGCTCCCAATATCAGCGGATGCGTTCTATCTACATTGCAACGGCTTCGCCGCCGAACTGAGCAAGCTCCCTCGCCACAAAATCTCACTTCACTGCGGTTGAGTCGTGCTTATGTACTCTCACGCACCTTCAGCTCAAAGCCCATATCCTGCACCGGCCTGGCCACGGTGTTGCCGGCCATCAGCGTCAGCATCTGCTCCGCCGCGCGGCGGCCGATGGCTTCGCGGGGGGTGCTGATGCTGCTCAGGCGCGGGACCATGTGCGCGGATGCGGGCAGGTCGTTGAAGCCGAGGATCGCCACTTGTTCGGGGATCTTGATCCCGTGTCTCATCGCTTCGAGCAGCGCGCCCTGGGCCAGGTCGTCGTTGCCGAAGAAGATCGCATCGACATCCGGGTGGCTGGCGATCATCTGCAAGAACAGTTCGCCACCCAGGCCCACGGAAGACGGACGCGGGGTCAGCACTTCCAGGGCGGGATCGTACAAACCGGCCTTTTGCAGGGCGCGACGGAAACCCTCGCCGCGCAGCAAGGTGCGTTGATCCAGTTGCGCGCCGATGTACGCCAGGCGCTTGCGACCGCGGGACAGCAAGTGCTCGGCGGCCGTTTCACCGGCGGCCAGTTGCGAAAAGCCGACGCAATTAAGCCCGGCGGCGCTGTCCAGCTCCATCATGTACACGCAGGGAATGTTGCTGGCTTCGATCATCCGTCGCGAGCTTTCGGTGCGGTCGAACCCGGTCAACAACAAACCGCGTGGCTGATAGGCCATGTAATTGCGCAGCAGGTTTTCTTCTTCGTCGCGGGAATAGTGGAAGTTGCCGATCAGCACTTCGAAGCCCTTGGGGCGCAAAACCTGATGAATGGCTTCCAGGGTGTCGATGAACAGCAGGTTGGACAATGACGGCACCAGCACCACCACCGAATGGCTCTGCGCCGACGCCAGGGCACGGGCGGCAGGGTTGACTACATAGTTGAGCTCAAGTGCCGCTTTCTGGACTTTTTCCACCAGTTCGGTAGCCACGGTGCTGACGCCGCGCAGGGCACGCGAAGCAGTGATCGGGCTGACACCGGCCAGGCGGGCAACTTCATTCAGGGTAGGGCGGCCAGTGGTGCGGGTATTTTTATCGTTTTTAGTTGGATTCATCGACGGCTTGCCAAACAAAATTCAAGGCACTAAGGTAGCGCTGTCTCGATGCAGCTGCAAATGCGTGAGCGGGGGTTCGCCTGATCCTCGCTTTTTGGCATTGGGAACGAACATGCTGCAACCCATAAAATGACAAGAAAGGCGTCGGCAACTTCTGCTTTTGTTCGAGTGTCATAGCTTGCAAAGGTAGCGCTGTCTGCGCGCTGAGGTGTTACATGAATCATCCCATCACCGCCCTGGTCATCATGGGCGTTGCCGGTTGCGGCAAGACGTGCGTCAGCGAAGCTCTGTGCCAACTGAGCGGCGCCACTGCCATTGAAGGCGACTCTTTCCACCCAGCCACCAATATCGAAAAGATGAGCGCGGGTATCCCACTGGACGATCAAGACCGTGCCGGCTGGCTCGACAGCCTGTGCGATGAATTGCGCCGCATTGACGCCAAGGGCCAGCGCCCGGTGTTGACCTGTTCGGCGCTCAAGCACATCTATCGCGAACGCTTGCGCAGCGCCTTGCCGGGCCTGGGCTTCGTGTTCCTTGAACTGACCCCCGAAGTCGCCGCCGACCGCGTTTCCCACCGGCCGGGCCATTTCATGCCGTCGACCTTGATCGACAGCCAGTTCGCCACCCTCGAATCCCCCGTCGGCGAGCCATTGACCCTGGCCCTCGATGCGTCGAACCACAGCGTCGATGAACTGGCCGTCCAGGCACACCATTGGTGGCTTGAGCATGGCTTGAAGCGCGCCGGTTAATTTTTTGCTTGCAGAGATAGCGCTGTCCTTATGGCTTTTGAATTACCCGCTTTAATAACAACAACAACCAGGAGACACCCCTAATGTTTGGCATGTCCCACGAGACGTTCCTGCTGCTCGATGCAGTGGTCACGGTGATCGGGCTTATCGTCCTGATCACCAAGTTCAAGTTGCACCCCTTTCTTGCCCTGATCATTGCCGCCGCCTTCCTCGGGCTGACCTCCGGCATGCCGATCGGCACCATCATCAAGGCGTTCCAGGACGGCTTCGGTGGTGTGCTCGGTTTCGTCGGTATCATCCTGGCGCTGGGCACCATGCTCGGCAAAATGATGGCCGAGTCGGGCGGGGCAGACCAGATTGCCCAGACCCTGATCCGCGCGTTCGGCAAGGACAAAGTGCAGTGGGCAATGATGTTCGCCGCGTTCCTGGTGGGCATCCCGCTGTTCTTCGAAATCGGCTTCGTGTTGCTGATTCCGTTGGTGTTCATCGTTGCCCGTCGCACCGGCGTTTCGATCATCAAGATCGGTATCCCGCTGCTGGCCGGCCTCTCGGCGGTCCACGGCCTGGTGCCGCCGCACCCGGGCCCGCTGCTGGCTATCGGCGTGTTCGGTGCCGACATCGGTAAAACCATTCTTTATGGTCTGATCGTGGCGCTGCCAACGGCGATCATTGCCGGCCCGATCTTCGGTACGTTCATTGCCAAGCACATTCCCGGTCATCCGAACCAGGAACTGGTGGATCAACTGGCCCGCGAAACCGATTCGACCGAACTGCCGAGCTTCAGCATCACATTGGTCACCGTGCTGTTGCCGGTGTTCCTGATGCTGCTCAAGACCTTCGCCGACGTTGTGCTGCCGGATGGCAACATCTTCCGCGCCTTCATGGACCTGATCGGTCACCCGATTTCGGCATTGCTGCTGGCGTTGCTGCTGTCGCTGTATACCTTTGGCTACAAGCAGGGCATCGGTTCCAGCCAAATGATGAAATGGCTGGATGCGAGCCTCGCACCGACCGCCGCGATCATCCTGATCATCGGTGCCGGTGGTGGCTTCAAGCAGATGCTGGTGACCAGTGGTGTGGGCGACGTGATCGGCCACATGGCGGTGAACGCACAGATCTCGCCGATCCTGCTGGCCTGGCTGGTGGCAGCGGTGATCCGTATCGCAACCGGTTCGGCGACGGTGGCGACCATCACGGGCGCGGGCATCGTGGTACCGGTGGTAGGAATGATCCCGGGCGTGAACCGCGAGTTGTTGGTGCTGGCCACCGGTGCCGGTTCGTTGATCCTGTCCCACGTGAACGACGCCGGTTTCTGGCTGGTCAAGCAGTACTTCAACATGACCGTGGCCGAAACCTTCAAGACCTGGACCGCGATGGAAACCATCCTGTCGGTGGTGGGCCTGGGC
>NZ_RCOB01000175.1:0-5737 GCF_004307665.1 Pseudomonas sp. Sample_16 | reverse complement strand
TGGCCGCCATGCGCGTAAAAGCATCCAACAGCAAAGCAAAGCCAGCTCCAGCCGTCGAAACCAGCGAATCGATCAATAACCAGATCGCTGCATTCCTCAAATCCGGCGGTGAAATCCAGCAAATTGCCAAAGGCGTAAGCGGCCAGACATTCGGCCCGTCCAAGCAGATCACGCTGGGCAAAAAGTAAAAACCACGCCTTACCTGGTCCCTGGGCGCTTTGAGCTTCGAAGCGTCTGGACTGGAACTCTGCAATAGCCTCCCCCCAACATCACCAATCTCGTAAAAATCGACGAATGGCCCTCGATGCCTGTCATTCGCCGGTATCCTTGCACGCGTCTAGATCAAGCGTTTCAGCAGGCCAAACCGCCTGCACTCGCTGTTCATGGAGTGACGCATGCAAAAACTCTCCTGCCTTTGCTTACTACTCGGCGGTCTACTGGCGTGCTCCGTTGCCCAAGGTCAGGTTTTTCAGCGCGAGCTGGGCGATTTCGACCTGAAACTCGGTACCAACCCAGCTCGCAGCATGGCCCAGGGTCTGGTCAAACCTTCCGCCGTCGGTTCATTCCATGGTGGCCTGGACCTGACCCATGACAGCGGTTTCTACTTCGGCCAATGGTCACCCAGCATGGGAATCAGTCCCGGGAAAAATCTCGAAATCGATTCCTACGCAGGCTTTAAACAGCCCTTCGACCAAACGCTCGGTTACGAAGTGGGCATCATTCATTACAGCTATCCCGAAGTGGAAACCCTCGACAGTCAGGAACTGTTCGCAGGCTTGACCTTGCTGGGCAGCCGTTTCGGCGTTGCGTTGAGCAACGACCCGGACAAACAGAACAGCACCCTGTTCGCCAATCTCAGCGGCAATGAGCCCTTCGGCATCGGGATCAGTATGAAATACACCACCCACCAGTTGAATACTCCGGTGGCGGTGGACGGTGGTTACGTAGGCAGTTTCACTGATTGGTCGGTGAAGTTGTCCCGCCCCTTCATGGGAATCGACCTTGACCTGATCTACAGTGATTCCAGCCTCAGTGGCAGCACTTGTTCAGCCTATTCCGGGCACAACAACCAGTGTGACGGACTTGTCACACTCAAGGCCGAACGCAGCTTCTATTGATCGGCTGAACTGCCGGCCTCCTCTTGCGTTCACATGAGAATCAGATTCCGAAGCCAGGCCTTCGCAAGGATTCGCCCATGTCTCGCTGGTTAAAATACATCGCCTGTGCACTCATCTGCAGCCTGACCCTGGGCGCGTGCAGTCGCATGGGCCTGGCCTATCGCAACCTCGATGTGATCATTCCCTGGACGCTCAGCGATTACCTGGACATGAACGGCGAGCAGAAAGGCTGGTTTAACGAGCGCCTCAAGGAACATTTGAGTTGGCACTGCTCCACGCAAATGCCCGGCTACCTTGACTGGCTGGACCGCTTGCAAAACATGGTCGCCAGCAATCAGGTCACCGATGCCGCACTGCAGGACCGCGCCACCGAAGCCAAGCAGGCGATCGCCGAAACCGCGCGGGAAATCACTCCGTCAGCGGTCCAGTTGCTGCGGGGGCTGGATGACAAACAGGTGGCAGAGATGAACGAGGCGTTCGCCAAAGACCAGCGCAAACGTCAGGAGAAATACCTAAACCCCTCCCTTGATCAGCAGATCAAGGATCGCGGCGAACGCATGGAAAAGCGCCTGAATGACTGGCTCGGACCACTCAGTCAGGCCCAGCGGCAACGAGTAGCGGCGTGGTCGAATGCCTTGGGCGACCAGAATACGGAGTGGATTGCCAACCGTGCTCACTGGCAAAAGCAATTCAGCGCAGCGGTAGCCCAACGTCAGAGCCCAGAATTCCCACAGCGAATCGAGACGCTTCTGGTCGACCGAGAACGCCTGTGGACACCGGCTTATCGGCAGGCCTTTGCCAAAACCGAAGCGCAAGCGCGTTCGCTGTTTGTCGACCTGATGGCAGAAAGCACGCCGGAACAACGTCAACGGCTGCTGACAAAGATTGAAGGCGTGAAGAAAGACTTCAGTGATCTGAAGTGCCTGAAAGCGGCAAAGCAGGGTTGAAGATCAAAAGATCGCAGCCTGCGGATGCCGTGTGCCGCAGACTGCAAACTAGTGATTCAGGCGATCTGCGCTTTCGACGCGACCTCATCAAACGTCAGCTCATCCAGCGCATCTTCCTGTTCATCGAGCACTTGCCGAGGATGCTCATTGCCCGGAATGCTGCTGTCGATCAGGCTCAATAAACTCGAGCCCCGGGGCGTCAGAATGTAGTTGGCACCGGTGCCGCCCTGTTCCTCAGGCCGAGGTTCGATGTAGCCCCGCTCCAGCAGGAGCTTTTCATATTCGCCCGCCACCGCTTTCAGATGGTCAAGGTTCTCTGTCTGTTCACCCTCCGACGCCTTTTCTGCTGCGTATTGCTCGGCATAGGGCCGTGGGGTAAAGCTGGCTTCGCCGCGCTGCACCTCGTGCAGCAAGCGCTCGATCAAATCCCAGTTATAAGTCGTCATCCTGCAACCTCCGGTGCCCGTGAGTGGGGGCTTCATAGTGTGTGACCGGCAGGCCGTGCGGCCGTTCACCCTGGATTTTTCAGCCCGACCGACCGGCGGCATGTCGAATTCCAGGCATGCCAAACGACTAGGCTGTGTAAGTCACTCCCAGCCCCACGCAGGAGAAAAAACAATGAACGTTCAGAACCATCCCGTCGTGTCGCGGGAAGAATGGCTCGCCACCCGCAAGCAACACCTGGCCCACGAAAAAGCCTTCACCAAGGAACGGGATAAACTCAGCGCCGAACGCCGCGCCTTGCCTTGGGTGAAAATCGACAAGGACTACCACTTTCAAGGTCCGAACGGCGAATTGAAGCTCGCCGACCTGTTTGGCGGCCGCAGTCAGTTGATCATTTACCATTTCATGTTCGCCGAGGGCTGGGACGAAGGTTGCCCCGGGTGTTCGTTTCTTTCCGACCACATCGATGGCGCCAATCAGCACCTGGCCCACCATGACGTTGCAGTGGTGGCGGTTTCCCACGCACCTTTCGCCGAATTCCAGGCATTCAAGCGACGCATGGGGTGGAAGTTTGACTGGGTCTCGTCAGAGGGCTGCGATTTCAATTACGACTTTGGCGTCTCGGCCAGAGCTGAAGATGTCGCCGCCGGCAAGGCCACCTACAACTACGAAAAAACTGACGGCTCCGAGGAAGAACTTCCGGGCCTCAGCGTGTTTTATCGCAACGAGGATGGCGAAATTTTTCACACCTACTCGACCTATGCCCGAGGCCTGGACATGCTGGTGGGTGCCTACAACTACCTGGATTTGACGCCCAAGGGGCGAAATGAAGAGGAGATCATGGAGTGGGTGAAGCATCACGATAAATATGACGATAATGCCCCGGCAAGTTGCTGCCATGGGTGAATCTGAACTTTTTCCATGCTTGAGGCCTCAACCGGTTAACCCGCCTTAACCGGAACTGAGGCCTGACACATGAAAAACCTGCTCAAGCTCACCCTCGCCGCCACCCTCGCTTGCGCACTGCCTGCCTGGGCCTGTACGCCCGAAGAGGCCACGGCCAAACGCGAACAACTGGCCAAGGAAGTCACCAGGCTCACCGAACAGAACCCGGCCAAGGCCAAGGAAATCAACGATGAGTTGCAAAAAATGGACCTGGGAACGGCTGCGAAAGACCTGCCGGACAAGTGCCAGTTGATCGATCAGCGTTTGAAAGAGCTGGGAACGGCAGAGAAGAAGGCCGACAGCTGAAAACAGACATAAAAAAACCCGGGCTTTGCCCTTGATGCTGTTCACGTAAGAGAACGTCAGCAACCTGTGGCGAGGGAGCTAACTCCCTCGCCACAAGTACAATGTTCGTCCTTAGGTGAAGAGAATCAGGACTTTGTCCGGGTTTTTTCCAGAACGCTACGGCGCTTTATTCAGCCGCCGGTGCTTCCGGCTTGCGACGCTTCAGCGGGGCCATACCGTCCTTGCTCACCAGCGAATCGCTTTTCGGGCGATTGACGCTCTTGCGTTTGGTCGGGGTCTTGGCGGCGGTTTTCTTCTTGTCGCCCTTGGCGTCGGTCTTTTTCTTCTTCACGCCGACGGCCTTGCCCGAAGCCTTGACCTTTTTCGGTCCGCCGTAGGTGCCTTTGACTTCCTTGATGGTGCGGCGCTCGAAGCTCTGCTTGAGGTAGCGCTCGATGCTCGACATCAGGTTCCAGTCGCCGTGGCAGATCAGCGAGATGGCCAGGCCATCGTTGCCAGCGCGGCCGGTACGACCGATGCGGTGTACATATTCGTCGCCGCTGCGCGGCATATCGAAGTTGATCACCAGATCCAGGCCGTCCACGTCGAGACCGCGAGCGGCGACGTCGGTCGCCACGAGGATTTTCACCCCACCCTGCTTCAGCCGGTCGATCGCCAGTTTGCGATCTTTCTGGTCTTTCTCGCCGTGCAGCACGAACGCTTTGTATTCCTGAGCCACCAGACGACCATAGATACGGTCGGCCATCGCCCGGGTATTGGTGAACACGATGGCCTTCTGGTAGGTCTCGTTGGCGAGCAACCAGTTGACGATCTGTTCTTTGTGCTGGTTGTGGTCAGCGGTGATGATTTGCTGACGGGTGGTTTCGTTCAGCTGGCTGACCGCGTTGAGCTGCAGGTGCTCAGGATTGTTCAGGACCTTGGCGATCATCTCGCGCAGACCGGAGCCACCCGTGGTAGCGGAGAACAGCATGGTCTGCTGACGGTTGGTGCACTCATCGACTAGACGCTGCACGTCATCGGCGAAGCCCATATCGAGCATGCGATCGGCTTCGTCGAGCACCAGCACTTCAACTTCTTTCAAGTCGAGGTTACCGGCGTTCAATTGCTCGATCATCCGCCCGGGCGTACCGATCAGGATGTCCGGCACCTTGCGCAACATGGCGGCCTGGACCTTGAAGTCTTCACCGCCGGTGATCAGGCCGGATTTGATGAAAGTGAACTGCGAGAAGCGTTCAACTTCTTTCAGGGTCTGCTGGGCCAGTTCACGGGTTGGCAGCAGGATCAGGGTCTTGATGCTGACGCGGATCTTGGCCGGCCCGATCAGGCGGTTGAGGATCGGCAAAACGAACGCAGCGGTCTTGCCGCTACCGGTTTGCGCTGTCACCCGCAGGTCACGCCCTTGGAGCGCCAGCGGAATGGCCGCTGCTTGCACAGGCGTTGGCTCGACAAATTTCAGCTCGGCCACGGCTTTGAGCAGGCGTTCGTGCAGGGCGAATTGGGAAAACACGGGTGCTACCTCGAAGAAATACAAAAAATCAGCTGCATAGGGTAACGGTTTCGAGCGCCGAGGCCGAGTTTCTTTATGCAAACGACAGTAAACAGTGGCTTTTTTGTTGCCTGATTTGTCTCCGAAGGTAATACAAAGCGTCTTAAATGCTCTAATCGCCCGTCGCGTCTCACAGAAGAATCGTTTTTACCCATGGATATCAAACAGCTCTGGCTCAACGCCCAAGACCTTTGGGGTGCACTCGATCAACATCCCGTCGTGCATGCCGGCCTTGCGCTCGCGATGCTGCTGGTCATAGCGCTGCTGCTCGGACGAGTGGCGCGCTACCTGATCCTCCATGCCAGCCGAATGCTTGGCCGCCAGCCTGCGTTGCACTGGATCAACGACTTTCGTCACAACAAGGTGTTTCAACGCCTGGCGCAGATGACGCCATCGCTGGTGATCCAGTTCGGCCTGCACCTGGTGCCGGA
>NZ_RCOB01000035.1:0-5747 GCF_004307665.1 Pseudomonas sp. Sample_16 | reverse complement strand
GAATGCAGCCCGGGACGCTCTGCGTCCCATCCAGAGCCGAACGCGGAGCGTCCGTGGAGGCATTCCCACGCAGAGCGTGGGAACGATCAACACCACCACTACAAAGCCTGCCACCCACCCCCAAGCGCCTTGTACAACGCAATACTCGCCTGCATCCGCGACAGCCGCAGTTGCACATTCAAGTCCTGCGCCGCATACAGCGTGCGCTGGGTTTCCAGCACGGTCAGTAAATCCTCGGCCCCCGCTTCATAGCGACTTTGCGCAAGGTTGAACGCGGTTTGCGCCTGTTGCAGTTCTTCACTTTGCCACTGCCGTTGTTCGTCCAGCCCGCGAATGCTGTTCAGCGCTTTTTCCACGTCGGCGAAACCATTGATGATTGCGCCACGATAGGTTTCCAGCAGCTCTTGCTGTCGCGCTGTGGCCTTGTCGCGTTCGGCGCCGAGGCGGCCATTGTTGAACACCGGCGAGAGCAAACCGGCGGTGAGGTTGTAGAAGGGACTGCGCAGAATGTCTGCGGCACGATCGGCGCCGGAGCCGATTTCCGCGCTCAGGGTCACGGTCGGCAACATGGCGGCGCGGGCTACGGTGACGTCGGCCTGGGCGGCGGCCAGTTGTGCTTCGGCGCGGGCGATGTCCGGTCGACGGCTGAGTAATTGGCTGGGCACCCCGGCATCAATGGCAGGCCATGACAGTTGATCGAAGCGCTCCTGGCCCAAAGACAATGCCTGCACCGGACGGCCGAGCAGGGTGGCGAGGCTGATCTGCGCGTCCCTGACCTGCTGCTGCACCAGCGGCAACTGGCGTTGCTGCGCGGCCACCAGGCTTTTCTGCTGAGCCAGTTCCAGCGCCGTCGCCGAGCCCGCGTCAAAACGGGTCTGCACCAGTTTCAACACACTCTGCGCGTTGGCCAGATTCAACTCGGCAATGCGGCTTTGCTCTTGCAGCGACAAGGTCTGTGCGTAGCCGCTGGCCACGCCGCTCAGCAGCGTCAGCTCAACGGTCGCCTGATCGAATTCGCTGGCGCGCAGGGCAAATTGCGCACTGTCGCGGGAGGCACGCTGGCCGCCCCAGAAATCGACTTCGTAACTGGCGGTGAGATTGGCGTCGAAGTAATCCACAGCGTCATTACTGCTGTCGGCGTCGAGTTGGCTGTAACCGCTGCCGCGCAGCAGTTTTTGCCGGTTGGCGTTGGCCCCGGCCTTGACTTCGGGCAACTGTGAACCACCAGCGACTACCGTTTCAGCCTGTGCCTGGCGCACTCGGGCGATGGCAGCGGCCAGGTCGTAACTGCCGACCCGGGCCTGTTCGATCAGCCGTCCCAGTTGCGGGCTGCCGAAGCGGTTCCACCATTGCTGATTGTCGTGAACGGCGCCGGCGGTGTGCGGCGATTGCCAGGCGGCGGGCGGCACAACGCCGCTGTCCGGGCGCTGGGCAGGGCTGCCGCAAGCGCTGAGCAACAAACACAGGGTCAACAGGCTGAGTGGCGGCTTCATCAATCGTTTATTCACTGGTAAGGGCCGTGACCGGGTCGAGTCGGGCAGCTTTGCGGGCCGGCATGAAGCCGAAGACAACACCGGTGACCAGGGCGCAGCCGAAGGCGCCCAGCACCGCTATCAGGGAGAAGGCGACCGCGACTTCGCTGAGGACCAGCACGCCACCGACGATCAGCGCCAGGGCAATTCCGGCGAGCCCGCCGACGACCGACAGCATCACGGCTTCCGTCAGAAACTGGCGCAGGATATCCCGCTGCCGGGCGCCGGTGGCCATGCGAATACCGATCTCGCGAGTGCGCTCACGCACAGTCATGAGCATGATGTTCATCACACCGATACCGCCCACCAGCAGCGAAATCGCGGCAATCGAACCTAGCATCAGCGACAGGGTGTTCTGCGTGCGCGCTTCGGCCTGGATCATCGCCGCGTTGTTGGTCAGTTCGAAATCCTTCTTGCCGTTGTGCAGGCGCAGCATCAATTGCTCGATGGCGCGTTCCGTTTCCTTGACCTTGCGCGCATCGGCGGCGGCAATCGCGATGTACTCCGGGTTGTGTGTGCCGAACAGGCGCACGCTGGCGGCGGAGTAGGGGATGGCGATGCGGTCGTCGCTGTCGGAGTCGCCGGAGCTGGCACCTTTTTCCGCCAGCACCCCGACCACCTGGAACGGCACGTTCTCGATCAGGATGTATTGGCCAATCGGGTTGGCCACGTCCTTGAGCAGTTTAGTGCGGACCTTATGGCCGATCACCGCCACGGCTGCCGCGTTCTGTTCGTCGGCTTCGGTGAAGTAACTGCCTTCGACTACAGGCCAGTTGAAGATCGCGGGGAAGTTGGTGTCGTTGCCGCCGACGTAGCTCAAATGGTCGAGGTTGCCGAAGCGCACCCCGGCTTCCTGGCCGTTGACCGGCATGATGCGCATCACTTGCGGCAGGCTGGCCACGGCCTTGACTTCGTCGAGGGTGACGATGCCCAGCGGTGTACGCGGGTTGGGCGACGATCCGCTGAGGTAAATGATGTTGGAGCCGAACGCGCCCATCTGCGCCATGACCTGACGCTTGCTGCCTTCGCCCACGGCCAGCATCACCACCACCGAAGCGACGCCGATGATGATCCCGAGCAGGGTCAGCGCAGTACGGAACTTGTTGATCCACATCACCCGCCAGGCGGCCTGGACCGCGTCGACCAGTTCGCCTTTCCAGGCACCGGTAGCTTGGGCACCTTCGCTCAGGCGCTTACGCAAATCGACGGCTTGCAGTGCACCGGAGGTTGCCGACTGTTGCGCGGCGGGATTGTCACGGGCGCTGTCGCTGATGATCAGGCCATCGCGTATTTCAATGATGCGTTTGGCCCGGGCCGCCACTTCGCGATCGTGGGTGATCAGGATCACGACGTGGCCCTGGCTCGCCAGTTCGTCAAGCAGCGCCATGACTTCCTTGCCGCTGTGGCTGTCGAGGGCGCCGGTGGGTTCGTCGGCCAGGATGATGTGGCCGCCATTCATCAAGGCGCGGGCAATCGACACCCGTTGCTGTTGCCCGCCCGAGAGTTGGTGCGGGCGGTTGCCTGTACGCGCGCCCAGGCCGAGGCGGTCGAGCAGGGCGGCGGCGCGGGCGTGGCGCTCGGCAGCCGGAATGCCAGCGTAGATGGCCGGCATCTCGACGTTTTCCTGGGCCGAGCCGGATGGAATCAGGTGGTAACCCTGAAACACGAAGCCGAACGCTTCGCGGCGCAGCCAGGCCAGTTCGTCACTGTCGAGCGCCGCGACATTTTCCCCGGCGAAGCGGTACTCGCCCGAGGTCGGCCGGTCGAGGCAGCCGAGGATGTTCATCAGCGTCGACTTGCCGGAACCGGACGCGCCGACAATCGCCACGAATTCCCCGGCATGGATCGACAGGTCAATGCCGCGCAACACGTGAACTTCAGGTGCGTCGCCACCGCCATAGGCCTTGCGGATGTCCTGCAGTTCGATCAGGGGCGTTTGCATTCAACCGCCACTCCCGTCGGCCGGGCCGATCAACAGGTGATCGCCTTCTTGCAGGCCGTCGAGAATCTGCACCCGCAGACGATCGCTGATGCCGGTGCGGACGTTGCGTTGTTCGATGCTGCCGTTTTTGGCAACCACTTGCGCGGTCTGGCTGCCGGCTTGTTTTCCTGCCTGCAGCGCCGCAATCGGCGCGGTGAGAACGTTTTGCGCCTGATCGGCGACAAAAAATACCTGGGTGGTCATTTCTGCCATCAACGCGTTATCGGCGTTATCGACGTCGAGCAGTACGGTATACAGCACCACCCGAGCGCTGCCGCTTTTGCTTGAACTGGCGGGGCTGCCACCACCCTGACTGGTTTGGTCGAGAGGTTTTGGCGGCACCGGCAGAATCTGCCGCACGGTGCTTTTCCAGCGTCGGGCGCCACCGCTGAGGGTGGTGAACCAGGCCGTCATGCCGGGTTTGACGTGGCCGATATCGGCTTCCGAGACTTCGGCCCAGACCGTCATCGGCGACAGTTTGGCGATGCGCAGAATCAACGGCGTCTGCTGCTGGGCATTGAGGGTCTGGCCCTCGCGAGCGTCGAGTGCGACTACGGTGCCGGACATCGGCGCATAGATCCGGGTGTAGCCGAGTTCGGCCTGATCGCTGCGCAGGCTGGCCTGGGCCTGGCGAATCTGCGCCTGGAACATGTCGATGCGCGCTTGGGTGGCGCGCAGTTCGGCCTGGGCGGTCTGCACGTCTTCTTCGCGGGTGGCGCCACCGGCCTTGAGATGCTGTTGACGCTGGAATTTTTGCCGGGCGAGTTCGTGCAGCGCGCGCTGTTCTTCAAGCTGTGCCTTGAGGTTTTCGATGGAAAAACGTCCAGCGTCGAGTTTGGCCTGTTGCGTGGATGGATCGATTTCCACCAGCAACTGGCCTTCCTTGACGACATCTCCGACTTCCACATGGATCTTGTGGATTTGCCCGGACGCCTGCGCGCCGACATCGACATAACGCCGCGGTTGCAAGGTGCCTAGCGCGGTCACGCTGCTTTCGATATCGGCGCGGGTGACCTGCACCGTGACGAACTGGTCGCGGCCGGGAGGGATGATCTGCCAGGCGGCGACGGCGATAACGGGGATCAGACAGAGCGCAGCAAGCAGGGCGCGTCGGGCGGGACGGGGACGTTTCATGCAGAGTTCCGGCCAAAGGATTTCGGCCCGTCGTTCAGCGCGGGGAGCGGATAGAGACGGGTAGCTGTCCTGTAAACGAAGAAGCCATTGGGGAATTTAGCCTGGGACATATGGCGTAACAGCTGCCGCGTGCCTGGGTGATACAACCATCCTGTGGGAGTTGGCTTGCCAGCGATAGCGGTGGATCAGTCAGTGAATGTGCCGGCTGATACTCCGCCATCGCTGGCAAGCCAGCTCCCACAGGTATTGTGTAATTCGGAGGTTTCCACGGCCCGGCAACTATTTGTCAGCCAAGACAAAGCAATACTTTAAATCTATATGAGAATTACTATAAATTACGCAGCTCAATTGCCACTATCGTGCCATTGCCTGTTTTCTGGTCGATGAAGTGGCTCAAGACCGTCCCCGTGCCGGAGTCATGTTGGAAAACTACTATCGCGAGCTGGTGTGTTTCCTGAACGCCAAGCTCGGCAACCGACAGGTTGCCGAAGATGTGGTGCATGACGCTTATCTGCGAGTCCTGGAGCGCTCCAGCGACGCGCCGATCGAGCAGCCGCGGGCGTTTCTTTATCGTACGGCGCTGAACCTGGTGATCGACGATCATCGGCGCAATGCACTGCGCCAGGTCGAGCCGCTGGATGTGCTGGACAACGAGGAGCGTTACTTCTCCCCGTCACCCCTCAACAGCCTCGATCACGGCCAGCGCCTGGACATGCTCCAGCGCGCGTTGGCGGAATTGCCTCGGTTGTGTCGCGAGAGTTTTCTGCTGCGCAAGATCGAAGGCCTGTCACATCCGCAAATCGCCGAGCAGTTGGGTATTTCCAGGGCCATGGTCGAAAAGCACATCGTCAATGCGATGAAACATTGCCGGGTGCGCATGCAGCAATGGGATGCGCACTGATCGGCGTCCTTTGATGCCTTGCGGTTAAATTTTATTTCACTGTCCTCGTTCCTACTCAACAGACGACCTACTGTCCTGCTCCAGGCCGGTCAGGTCACTTAGGCTCTCCTTGCCCCGTCGCCCCGGGGTTCATCCAGAGGACACTGGAAATGACACAGGCAATTGCATCGCCCATCGTTCACGACCTGATCGGCGTCGG
>NZ_RCOB01000156.1:0-5757 GCF_004307665.1 Pseudomonas sp. Sample_16 | reverse complement strand
CGAGCAGGCCTTCGCGGGACACGTCCTCGCCCAATTGGCCGAGAATCGCGGTGTAATTCTGTTCCAGGGACATGAAACTACCTGTGGGATTTTACGCAAAGGGCAAGGGTACGGTGGCGGACACGACGCTGCAAGCGTGACGCATCAGGTTTACTCGTCGCGACCTTCCATCATCGTGCGTTTGAGCATCACATAAACCGCTCCGGCACCGCCGTGTTTCGCCTGGCAAGAGGTGAAGCCAAGTACCTGCGGATGCTGGCGCAGCCAGGTGTTGACGTGACTTTTGATCATCGGCCGCTTGCCGTCCAGGCGCACGGCCTTGCCGTGAGTGACGCGCACGCAGCGGATTTCGAATTTGGTCGCTTCTGCCAGGAAAGCCCAGAGGGTTTCCCGGGCTTTTTCCACGTTCATGCCGTGGAGGTCGAGGCTGCCTTCGAACGGAATCTGTCCGGTCTTGAGCTTGCGCATCTGGCTTTCCTGAACACCGTCACGCGCCCACATCAGCTCGTCTTCCGGGCCGACGTCGATGACGAACTGATCGGACAGGCCGTCGACGGTGGTGGCATCCGTGCGCACGGTGGCGGCCTGACGCAGCTTGGCAATCTGTGCTCGGTCAGCTTTGGGTTTGCCGGTTTCAGCGCGATCATGCTTGATCGGCTTGACGCCTTGGATAGCGCTTTTGAACAGGGAAAAATCGTCGTCTTGCATGTCAGCCTCCGCGAAGGGCGGCCAGTTTACCCAACTCCAGGCGAATGAGCGCGCATCAAAGTGCGCGGCATTCGGTGGCGACCTTGGTTCGCGACCTTGGTCCGCGACCTTGGTCTCAGTCGTGTTTTTTCATCAGGTGCGGCGACATGTTCAGCTCCCGCGACTGTCGCGAGCGGCGACGGCAGCGGCGCCACAGCCACACGCCGAGGTACAGCACGAACAGGCCAATCAGCAGAATCACTGCCGCACCGACCCGGTTGGTATTCATCTCACCCAGGGCCGGGGCGTGGCCCAACAGGCTGGCGATGCCGGCCATGGCGAGCAACACACCACTCGTCGCCAGCAGCGCAGCGAACGCCGCGCCGATTCGAAAACGCCAGTTACTTTGGCCTTTGGGCCGTAAGCGGCGAGCGTCAAAACCATCGGATAACTTCATTCCGACCTTCCTCAATGGGTATCGGCCCTTCGACCGGGAGTTGACCGGGATGTTCCTGAGGCTAAGACAATTACGGCTAATGAGAGGCTTTTGCGGATGAGCGGCGGTGCAGGCCGCTCATGTAAACACTGCTCAGACCAGGTCGTTGGTCTGGGCGACGGCGGCAAAGTTGTCCGCCATGATCGCCATTTCGGTCTGCTGAACATGCTCGGCGCTCAGGACGCCGCCTTTGTAGGGCAGATCGCGGGTGGCGCAAGCATCTTCCACCAGTGTGCAACGGAACCCCAGGTTTTTTGCTGCGCGCACCGTAGTGCTGACGCTGGAATGGCTCATGAAGCCGCAAACCACCAGGTCTACCGAACCCAGGTCTTCCAGGCGTTTTTTCAGATCCGTGCCATGAAAAGCACTCGGCAGGATTTTTTCGATCTTGATTTCACCGTCAAGTGGCTCAAGCCCAGGAATGAACTGGCCGCGCTCGCCGCGTGGATCAAACAACCCTCCAACGGTGCCGAGATGGCTGACATGCACGATCGGACGACCGGCCGCACGGGCGGCAGTCACCAGTTTTTTGATGTTCGCGACAGCCGCATCCATGCCGCTCAGGGCCAAAGGACCGCTGAGGTATTCTTTCTGGGCATCGATGATGATCAGGGTCGCATGACTCAGTTTGGCGGCGGCATAACCGCGGCCGCTGAGTTGAAACATCGTTTGTGGAACGGACATTCTGGGGCTCCTTCGAGTGGGGCTTTTGCGACATTGTCCTCCGGCTGAGCGCTTCTGTGAATCGCTACTATTGTAGGCACCGTCGTTACTGGCGTGTAGCGTTGTCAAGTGCTCCGTTTTGTTCAATACCGAACTGAAAAAAGAGATTAGTCCTACATTTGCCCCCGCGTTGTTTCGCGTCGTCGTGGCGTCGTTTGACTGGTAGAATCGCCAGTCGATTTTTCTGGAGTTAGCCGTCGTGATCACTTCCCGCCTTCGCACCCTGCGTGACCATATCCGTTGGGCCGTCAGCCGCTTCCATGGGGAGGATCTGTTTTTCGGCCATGGGACCGACAACGCATGGGACGAAGCCCGTCAACTGGTGTTGGGTGCGTTGCACCTGCCGTGGGAAATCGCCGACAGCTACCTCGATTGCAACCTGGAAGAAGATGAAGTGGTTCGCTTGCAGCGGTTGCTCAAGCGCCGCATCGAAGAACGCATTCCAACCGCTTACCTGCTGGGCGAAGCCTGGTTCTGTGGCATGTCGTTCATTGTCGACGAGCGCGTATTGATCCCGCGTTCACCGATCGGTGAGTTGATCGAAAACCGTTTCACGCCTTGGTTGGGCACCGAGCCAGCAAGGATTCTCGACCTGTGCACCGGTTCCGGCTGCATCGGTATCGCCTGCGCCTACGAGTTTCAAAACGCCGAGGTGGTGCTGGCCGATCTGTCGTTCGAAGCGCTGGAAGTGGCCAACCAGAACATCGAGCGTCATGGCGTCGATGAACGGGTCTATACCGTGCAGGGCGATGGTTTTGATGGTTTGCCGGGTCAGCGTTTCGACCTGATCGTGTCGAACCCGCCGTATGTAGATGCCGAAGATTTTGCCGACATGCCGGATGAATACCAGCACGAACCGGAATTGGGCCTGGCGTGCGGTGACGACGGTTTGAACCTGGTGCGGCGCATGCTCGCGCAGGCCGCTGATCATTTGACCGAAAAGGGCTTGCTGATTGTCGAAGTGGGCAACAGTCAGGTTCACGTCGAAGCGTTGTACCCGGAAGTGGACTTCGCCTGGCTGGAATTCGAGCGAGGCGGGCATGGCGTCTTCATGTTGTCAGCCCAACAGTGCCGCGATCATCAGGCGCTGTTCGCCTCGCGCGTCTGACCTGCCCTGATCCTTCCCACGCTCTGCGTGGGGATGCAGCCCGGGACGCTCTGCGTCCCAAGAGCCGAACGCGGAGCGTCCGTTGAGGCGTTCCCACGCGGAGCGTGGGAACGATCAGCCACCTCAACAAATATTGTGGCGAGGGAGCTTGCTCCCGCTCGAACGCGAAGCGGTCGCCGAAAGAGGCTGCATCGCACCCAGCGGGAGCAAGCTGCCTCGCCACAGATGAGTCCCTGCCTACCTATCAACGGTGCGTGGCAATCCAGATCAACAACCCCGCCTGGAACACTGCAAACGCCACCAGACAGGTAATGGTGAAGCGCAGTCCGGCGTCTTCGCGTTTGTACTTGCTGACCTTTTCTTCGTGTTTCTTGAGTTTCACTTCCTGCTCGGCCAGGTTCTGTTCGGCCTGCTGGAGCATTTGCGCCGCTTCAAGAATTTCCACGACCTGCAGTTTTTCCGTGTTCCAGTCGCTCAACAGGTCGCCGACCCGCACCTCTTTGACGCTGCCCTTCAAATGCTGGGCATCGGCGTAAACCACATCAAAGCCGTGCACCCGCAAAAAATGGTCGCGACGCAAGCGAGTGTCTTCGTTCAGCGCGTCCTTGTTGTTCAAGTCAACGCCATCGACGGTGTAGCCAGGCCAGCGCTTTTTCGCCCAGACGATGCCCTGAGCCGCCATGAAGCGACCGATACCCCGATTCACCGGTTCAATCTGCAAACCGCTGTCCGGGCCGAAACGCACGCGTTTTTCGGCGTGGTCGACCCACACGTCCAGATGATTCTGTTCCTTGCGCACACGCTGGCCGGGCAGGGTAATGCTCATGCGCATCAGGCTGTGCTGCTTGTCGTTGCGTTCGGCATAGCCGAATTCGACAAAGCGCAATGGGCGGCCACCGGTGTTGCGATCGGTCTGCAGCGGCGCCAGACGGAGCATTTTATGGTGCTCGACGTGGACGTCCGCCCATGGCAGCTCGACCGCTGGCGGTGTGTCTTGTTCAGCGGTGGTGTCGGGTGAAGTCTGGGTATCAGTCATAACGGCGAGATCCTGTCCAAGCTCAACTTGTCACCAGCCATTGCGCTGGCGACAAAGGCTTATCGGCCGTTTTTTTCAGGACTGGAGGGCAACACCGGTTAAACAGCGCTTAAGTGGAGCGAAGTCCGTCAATAAATTCGAGGATTTTCGCGCCCAGTTCCGCTGCCAGGGGCAAATTCGGATCCTTGTAGGACGCCAGTTGGCGTTTGACGTCGTTGGGCACGATGCGCATGACGTGGTTCATGCCTTCGATCAACACCAGTTCGGCGTCCGGCTTGGCCGCCTTGAGCAGCCGGGCATCGTTGACTCCGACCTGAATGTCATTGCTGCCCTGGATGATCAGCGCGGGCATTTTCAGCCTGGCAAACGCAGCGGCCGGATCCTGACGAAACAGGGAAATCAGATAGGGCTGCACGCTCGGACGGAAAATCACTTGAAGTTGCGGTGGCACGTTGTCGTCGGTTTTCCCGGCCTTGAGGCTGTCGAGCAGTTCATTACTACGCAGCATCAACGGCGGCGGCAGGCGATTGCTCAGTTGCTGGCGCAATACCTGATCGATTGGCCGGGCGCTGCCGGACATGGAAATGACCGCCGCCGCATCGACGTTGGGCGCGGCGAGGCTGGCGATCAACGCGCCTTCGCTGTGCCCCAGTAGAATCAGTTTGGCGAAACGCGGATCGGTCTTGAGCTTGCGACTCCAGGCCTCGGCGTCGGAAACATAGGCTTCCAACGTCAGGTTGCGCTCGTCCGGCGTGGCCGCCAGGCTCGCCGCCACACCACGTTTGTCGTAGCGCACACTGGCGATATTGTGTTTGGCCAGCACCCACGCCAACCGCTTGAGGCTGTCGTTGCGCCCGCCATCGGGGTTGTTTCCGTCACGATCCGTAGGACCGGAGCCGGAAATGATCAGGACAACGGGCACCGGCGTGTCGGATTTCGGCAACAACAACGAGCCGAAAAGCGTTCCACTGCCGGTGTCCAACGAGATCGGCCGTTGCAGAACGGTGGCCTGGGCGAAGCCTGTAAACAAGGTCAGGGTCAAGAGCAAAACTCGCAGCATCATCACGCCATCATTATCAAGATGCCGTTTGGACTCGCTGACACCCATAAGGTTCGAGGATGAACTACTTGGGTAGCCTGCGTATACTGGCGCGCATTATGTATTTGGGTTCGATTTCACGGAGCGTCCTGCATGTCCGGCAATACCTACGGCAAGCTGTTCACTGTCACCACCGCGGGCGAAAGCCATGGTCCGGCGTTGGTCGCCATTGTCGATGGCTGCCCGCCGGGCCTGGAGATCTCCCTTGAAGATCTGCAGCGCGACCTGGACCGCCGCAAGCCCGGCACCAGCCGCCACACCACCCAGCGTCAGGAAGCCGACGAAGTCGAAATCCTCTCCGGCGTGTTCGAAGGTCGCACCACCGGTTGCGCCATCGGCCTGTTGATCCGCAACACCGACCAGAAGTCCAAGGACTACTCGGCGATCAAGGACCTGTTCCGCCCGGCCCACGCCGACTACACCTACCACCACAAATACGGCGAGCGCGATTATCGCGGCGGCGGTCGCAGTTCAGCGCGGGAAACCGCGATGCGTGTGGCGGCCGGAGCGATCGCGAAAAAGTACCTGGCCAGCCAGGGCATCGTGATTCGTGGCTACATGAGCCAGCTCGGCCCGATCGAAATTCCGTTCAAGACCTGGGATTCGGT
>NZ_RCOB01000220.1:0-5884 GCF_004307665.1 Pseudomonas sp. Sample_16 | reverse complement strand
TAACCGTAGGAGCGAGGCTTGCCCGCGAAGAGGTTGTCAACCGCAACACATTTTTCTGGGGCAACAAAAAACCCCGCCGGCTTTCGCAGGCGGGGTTTTTAGTACAGGGGTACGGCTGGCTTACATCATGCCGCCCATGCCGCCCATACCGCCCATGTCTGGCATACCGCCGCCAGCACCGCCGTCTTTCTTCGGTGCATCAGCAACAGCGGCTTCGGTGGTCAGGATCAGACCGCCGATCGAAGCTGCAGCTTGCAGAGCCGAACGGGTAACCTTGGTTGGGTCCAGGATGCCCATTTCGATCATGTCGCCGTATTCGCCAGTCGCAGCGTTGTAGCCGAAGCTGCCTTCGCCGTTCTTGACCTTGTCGACCACTACGCTCGGCTCGTCGCCGGAGTTGGCAACGATCTGGCGCAGCGGCGCTTCAACAGCGCGACGCAGTACAGCGATACCCACGTCCTGATCGGCGTTGTCGCCTTTCAGTTCGGTCAGTGCTTCCAGAGCACGGATCAGGGCCACGCCACCGCCAGGTACCACGCCTTCTTCAACGGCTGCACGGGTAGCGTGCAGGGCGTCTTCAACGCGGGCTTTCTTCTCTTTCATTTCAACTTCGGAACCAGCGCCAACCTTGATCACTGCAACGCCGCCGGACAGCTTGGCCAGACGCTCTTGCAGTTTTTCACGGTCGTAGTCCGAGGACGTTTCGGCAACCTGGGCACGGATCTGGTTGATGCGCGCTTCGATGTCGCCTTGTACGCCAGCACCGTCAACGATGATGGTGTTTTCCTTGGACAGGGTCACGCGCTTGGCGTTACCCAGGTGCTCCAGGGTGGTGCTTTCCAGGCTCAGGCCGATCTCTTCGGAGATAACGGTACCGCCGGTCAGAACGGCGATGTCCTGCAGCATGGCCTTGCGACGGTCGCCGAAGCCTGGAGCCTTGACGGCTGCGACTTTGACGATGCCACGCATGTTGTTCACAACCAGAGTCGCCAGGGCTTCGCCTTCAACGTCTTCGGCCACGATCAGCAGCGGACGGCCGGCTTTGGCAACGGCTTCCAGCACTGGCAGCATTTCGCGGATGTTCGAGATCTTTTTGTCGACCAGCAGGATCAGCGGGCCGTCCAGCTCAGCGACCATGGTCTCTGGCTTGTTGACGAAGTACGGGGACAGGTAGCCACGGTCGAACTGCATGCCTTCTACAACCGACAGTTCGTTTTCCAGGCCCGAGCCTTCTTCAACGGTGATCACGCCTTCTTTACCGACTTTTTCCATGGCTTCGGCAATGATGTCGCCGATGGAGTTGTCGGAGTTGGCCGAGATGGTGCCGACCTGAGCGATGGCTTTGAAATCAGCGCATGGCTTGGACAGGGCTTTGAGCTCTTTGACAATGGCGATGGTCGCCTTGTCGATGCCGCGCTTGAGGTCCATCGGGTTCATGCCGGCAGCGACGGCTTTCAGGCCTTCGTTGACGATCGACTGAGCCAGAACGGTGGCGGTGGTGGTGCCGTCGCCTGCGTCATCGTTGGCACGGGAGGCAACGTCTTTGACCAGCTGCGCGCCCATGTTCTCGAAACGGTCTTCCAGTTCGATTTCTTTGGCTACGGAAACGCCGTCCTTGGTGATGGTCGGAGCGCCGAAGCTCTTCTCGATGATCACGTTACGGCCTTTCGGGCCCAGGGTCGCTTTTACTGCGTCAGCCAGGACGTTGACACCGGTGAGCATTTTCTTGCGGGCGGAATCGCCGAATTTAACTTCTTTAGCAGCCATGATCGATATTCCTTAAATACTTTGTAGTAGCGGGAAAATGAGCGGGGAATCAGCCTTCGACAACAGCGAGGATTTCGTTCTCGCTCATTACCAGCAGGTCTTCGCCGTCGACTTTCACAGTGTTGCTGCCGGAGTAAGGACCGAACACAACCTTGTCGCCCACTTTCACGGACAGTGCACGCACTTCACCGTTATCCAGTACGCGGCCGGTGCCGACAGCGAGGATCTCGCCGCTGTTGGCTTTTTCAGCAGCCGAGCCTGGCAGGACGATACCGCCAGCGGTTTTCTTTTCTTCTTCGCTGCGACGGATGACGACGCGGTCATGCAGAGGACGAAGCTTCATTGTCGATCTCTCCTAATTGTGGTTTTCATCGGCCGGTGTAGTCCCGGCGGGTTTAACAAAGTCCGGCGGTGCCGGGTGCGGTTCGTCGAGCGAACCGCGGAAGTCTGACTGGCGTGATCGCCAGAAACCTTGCGGTGACCGTTACATAAGGGCGTACAAGCTGATTACAAGGGCCGGCAGCGAAAAATTTTCATGTCGATGCCCCGCAAACGATCACGGCACCCGAAGGTGCCGTGTCGATAGATTGAATTACTTGGTATCGCGGTGTTCGAACTCGCCTTCGATCACGTTGGGCTCACGGCCCAGCGGTTCGCGTGGTGCGGGGCCGCCACGGGCCTGCAGGTCATCGGCGAAGGCGCGTTGGCGAATCGCCTGTTCCTCGGCGCGCTGGCGCATTTTATTGGCCAGCAGACGACGACTGATCGGCAACAGCATGATCAGGCCGATCACATCGCTGATGAAGCCGGGCAGGATCAACAGGCCACCGGCCAGCGCCAGCATCAGACCTTCGAGCATGGTCTGGGCCGGTAGCTCACCGCGGTTCAGGCTTTCACGGGCACGCAGTGCGGTGGCCAGGCCGGCAATGCGCAGCACAAAAACACCGAACATCGAACCGAGTATTACCAGCAGCAGGGCGGGGAAAAACCCGATCGCCCCTGCCACCTTGACGAATACGAACAGCTCCAACACCGGGAACAGCAGAAAGAGCAACAAAAAAGGGCGCATCAAATGGTTCCTCAACGCAAGAATGCCTTGCCAGTTCACCTTAGATGACGTCGCCGTTTCGTGAATTCAAGCGTCGGCCACTTCATTTTTCGGCCAATGCTCAGCGTGGGCCAGGAAAACCAAGGCTTCGCGAACTTGTGTCGGCGTATTACATGGTGCCTGGAACGGTAGCCAGTAGAGGCTTTGACCGATGCGCAGGTGCATGCCTTCGCTGTCGATGCCGACCATTTGCGCCGGGGAAGTCTTTGGCAAACCGGCCAGTTCCACGTAATGGGCAATCGCTTTGGCGTGATCGGCGTTCATGTGCTCGACCATGCTGATTTCAGCCTTGCCGGCAAACGGGTTGGCCAGCGTCAGCTCATTGACCCAGTGGATCGCACCGAATCCACCGATGTAGCGATGACGGACCGGCGTCAGTACCCAGAAATCAAAATCATGGGCGGTGTGGTAGCTCTGCGATTCCGGAAAGTAGCGGTAATAGCGCTCGGCAGCGGCGTCAATGGCCGCGGCGTCTTCCAGCTGTCGGGCTTCGGCCAGGTAAGTCAGTCGACCGACGGCCTGTACATCTTCAGCGCCGCGTTCACCGACGAACAATGAACATTTCGGATCTTTTTGCAGATTGTGCGTGTGCTGCGCGATACGGCTGATCAGGATCAACGGTCGGCCATGCTCATCCAGGCAATACGGAACCACTGAGCCGAACGGAAAACCGGGCATTGCTTTGGAGTGCGTCGAGAGCACTCCACGGTATTCCTTGAGAAGCAATTCTCGTGCATGCTTAGCCGCTTCAACGCTCAATTTATGACTCCTTATATAGAATCCGTCAAAAAAACGGACGGGCTGCGCTGGAAAGTCCCAGCACGCCATCGGGCAATTCTCATGTGCAGCCAAGCCAGGTCAGGCGCAGATCGAGAGGCTATCTAGCAAGGAAACCACTCAGACCTGCTACCGGGGCATGCGAATGCAACTCACTGACAAAGTAATCATTATCACGGGCGGTTGCCAGGGTTTAGGCCGTTCCATGGCCGAGTATTTCGCCGGCAAGGGCGCGAAGCTGGCATTGGTCGACCTGAACCAGGAAAAACTCGATGACGCGGTCGCCGCCTGCAAAGCCAAAGGCGTCGAAGCTCGCGCTTACTTGTGCAATGTGGCCAACGAAGAACAAGTCACGCACATGGTTGCCCAGGTCGCCGAAGACTTCGGTGCGATCCATGGCCTGATCAACAACGCCGGCATCCTGCGCGACGGCCTGCTGCTCAAGGTCAAGGACGGTGAAATGACCAAAATGAGCCTGGCGCAGTGGCAGGCAGTGATCGACGTCAACCTGACCGGTGTATTCCTGTGCACCCGTGAAGTTGCGGCGAAAATGGTTGAGCTGAACAACAATGGCGCGATTATCAATATCTCGTCGATTTCCCGCGCTGGCAACATCGGCCAGACCAACTACTCTGCCGCCAAGGCCGGCGTCGCTGCGGCCACCGTGACCTGGGCCAAGGAACTGGCGCGCTACGGCATTCGCGTGGCCGGCATTGCACCGGGCTTCATCGAAACCGAAATGACCTTGGGCATGAAGCCTGAAGCGCTGGAGAAGATGACTGCCGGGATTCCGCTCAAGCGCATGGGCAAGCCGGAAGAAATCGCCCATTCCGCGGCGTACATTTTCGAGAACGACTATTACACCGGGCGGATTCTGGAGATGGATGGCGGGTTGCGGATCTAAGCCCAGACATGAAAAACACTGTGGGAGCCAGCCTGCTGGCGATTGCGGTGGTTCAGCCAACATGGTTGGTGAATCTGAATCCGCTATCGCCAGCAGGCTGGCTCCCACAGTTGATTGTGTTTCAGGCCATCAATCGTCGCTGATGCTGATGTTCGGCATCGCTGGCGTCAGCGCTTCCTGCAACACGATCCGCGCACCGACGTGGCGGGCCAGTTCCTGATAAACCAGGGCGATCGGGCTGTCCGGCTCGGCGATCACTGTTGGCTTGCCACCATCGGCCTGTTCGCGGATGGCCATCGCCAGCGGCAACGAAGCCAGCAGTTCGACGCCGTACTGATTGGCCAGTTTCACCCCGCCGCCCTCACCGAACAGATGCTCGGCATGCCCACAGTTCGAGCAGATGTGCACGGCCATGTTTTCCACCACGCCCAGCACCGGAATGTTGACCTTGCGGAACATTTCGACGCCCTTGCGAGCGTCCAGCAATGCCAGGTCCTGCGGGGTGGTGACGATGACGGCGCCGGCCACCGGGACTTTCTGCGCCAGGGTCAGCTGGATGTCGCCGGTGCCTGGCGGCATGTCGATGACCAGGTAATCCAGATCGCCCCAGGCAGTCTGGGTAACCAGTTGCAGCAAGGCACCGGAAACCATCGGTCCGCGCCAGACCATTGGCGTGTTGTCGTCGGTCAGGAAGGCCATGGACATGACTTCGACGCCGTGGGACTGGATCGGCACCAACCACTTCTGATCTTTGATCTGCGGGCGGGTGCCTTCGGCGATGCCGAACATGATGCCCTGGCTCGGACCGTAGATGTCGGCGTCGAGAATCCCGACCTTGGCGCCTTCGCGAGCGAGGGCCAGTGCCAGATTGGCCGCGGTGGTGGATTTGCCCACGCCACCCTTGCCTGACGCCACGGCCACGACGTTTTTCACGTTCGCCAGCCCCGGAATCTGTGCCTGAGCCTTGTGTGCGGCAATCACGCTGGTGATGTCGACTTTTGCACTCGACACGCCATCGAGGCCTTGAATAGCCATTTCCAGCATCTGCGCCCAGCCACTCTTGAACAGACCGGCGGCGTAACCCAATTCGAGCTGGACGCTTACGCGGTCGCCCTGGATGTCGATGTTGCGCACGCACCCGGCGCTGACCGGGTCCTGGTTCAGATAAGGGTCGGTGTATTGGCGAAGGACGGCTTCCACCGCTGCGCGATTGACGGCGCTCATGGGCAACTCCGATAACAAGGCTGGAAAATCAGGCAGGTATCCTAACCGTTCTAGCTCAAGGACGGCATGCCCACTGATGATTTGTGGCAAACACATCCCTGTGG
>NZ_RCOB01000101.1:0-1062 GCF_004307665.1 Pseudomonas sp. Sample_16 | reverse complement strand
TTCTACTACACCTACGGCCTGTTCCGCCTGGCCGGCATCGTGCAGCAGATCTACTACCGCTTCTACCATGGCCAGACCCAGGACAAGCGCTTCGCGCAGTTCATTCACATGAACAAACTGCTGGAGCAGATGAGCTTGCAGGTCATCCAGAAATCCAGCCTCTGATACCAACACGACCCGCAGGAGCCAGGCTTGCCGGCGAATCAGACACTGCGGTGTAGCGGTCATACCGCGTCATCGCTCTTCGCCAGCAAACCGCACCTACACCTATCAGGCCTATAACAAGGAAAACCCATGTCCAAGACTCAGTTGTTCGACCTCGACGGCAAGATCGCATTCGTCTCCGGCGCCAGCCGTGGCATCGGTGAGGCCATCGCCAAACTGCTGGCCCAGCAAGGTGCCCACGTGATCGTCTCGAGCCGCAAGCTCGAGGGTTGCCAGCACGTGGCCGACTCGATCATTGCCGCCGGTGGAAAAGCCACCGCCATCGCCTGCCACATCGGCGAAATGGAACAGATCAGCCAGGTGTTCGCCGGGATCAAGGAACAGTTTGGTCGCCTGGACATTCTGGTCAACAACGCCGCCACCAACCCGCAATTCTGCAACGTACTGGATACCGACCTCGGCGCCTTCCAGAAAACCGTCGACGTGAATATCCGCGGCTATTTCTTCATGTCGGTCGAAGCCGGCAAGCTGATGCGCGAAAACGGTGGCGGCAGCATCATCAACGTGGCCTCGATCAACGGCGTTTCGCCGGGAATCTTCCAGGGCATTTATTCGGTGACCAAAGCGGCGGTCATCAACATGACCAAGGTTTTCGCCAAGGAATGTGCGCAGTTCGGCATCCGCTGCAACGCGCTGCTGCCAGGTCTGACCGACACCAAGTTCGCTTCGGCGCTGGTCAAGAACGAGGCGATCCTGAACACCGCGTTGCAGCAGATCCCTTTGAAACGCGTGGCGGACCCGAGCGAAATGGCCGGCGCGGTGCTGTACCTGGCCAGCGACGCCTCCAGCTACACCACAGGTGTTTCGCTGAACGTGGACGGCGGTTTCCTGTCCTGA
>NZ_RCOB01000107.1:0-6121 GCF_004307665.1 Pseudomonas sp. Sample_16 | reverse complement strand
CAGCACCAACAATGTCAGGGCCATGAAAAACGCCGAGATCGGCTGGGTGAAAAATATCGTCCAGTCGCCCTCGCTGATGGACAAGGCGTTGCGCAGTTGCTTTTCGGCCATTGGCCCCAGGAGCATGCCGACAATCACTGGCGCCACCGGGAAATCGAAGCGCCGCATCAGCACACCGGCCCAGCCGATAGCCAACATCAGCAGCAAGTCGAAAGACGAATGGCGCATGCCGTACACGCCGATGGTGGCGAAGACCAGAATCCCGGCGTTCAGGTACGGTCGGGGAATCTGCAGCAATTTGACCCACAGCCCCACCAGCGGCAGGTTCAGCACCAGCAGGATGACGTTGCCGATATACAGCGAAGCCACCAGGGTCCAGACCAGGTCGGCGGAGGTTTCAAACAGCATCGGCCCCGGTTGCAGGTTGTAGTTCTGGAACGCCGCCAACAGGATTGCCGCCGTCGCCGACGTGGGAATGCCCAGGGTCAGCAACGGCACCAGCGAGCCCGTGGCACTGGCGTTGTTGGCCGCTTCCGGGCCGGCCACACCTTCGATGGCGCCCTGGCCTTTGTTGGCGGAAAACTCTTTCGGGTACTTGCTGAGTTTGCGTTCGGTGGAATAGGACAGGAACGTCGGAATCTCCGCGCCACCGGCCGGAATCGAGCCGAACGGGAAGCCGATAAACGTGCCTCGCAGCCAGGCAGGCACCGAGCGTTTCCAGTCGGCGCGGGTCATCCACAACGACGTCAGGCGATGCCGCCCTTCTGCCTGTTCCGATTGATAAAGCAGGCTGTACAGGGCCTCGCCGACGGCAAACAAACCGACTGCCACCAGCACCACTTCAATGCCGTCGACCAACTCGGGAACGCCCAGGGTGTAGCGGGCAATACCCGAGGTTGAGTCGAGGCCGATCATGCCGATGGTCAATCCGATCCCCAGCGACGCAAAGCCGCGCAACATTGACGCGCCGAGCACTGCCGACACCGTGGTGAACGACAGCACCAGGATCGCGAAATACTCGGCCGGGCCAAAATTCAGCGCCAGCCTGGCCACCAGCGGTGCGAACAGCGTCAGCAGGATCGTCGCGATCGTACCCGCGACGAATGAGCCGATCGCCGCGGTGGCCAGGGCCGGTCCCGCACGGCCATTGCGCGCCATGAGGTTGCCCTCCAGCGCCGTGACCATGGACGACGACTCACCTGGGGTATTGAGCAGAATCGAGGTGGTTGACCCGCCGAATTGCGCGCCGTAGTAAATCCCGGCAAACATGATCAGCGCACCGGTCGGATCGACCTTGGCGGTGATCGGCAGCAGCAACGCCACGGTCAGCGCCGGCCCGATCCCCGGCAGAACGCCAATGGCAGTGCCGAGCAAACAACCGACAAACCCCCACATCAGATTGATCGGCGTCAGCGCTGCGGAGAATCCCATGGCCAGATTTGCAAGAATGTCCACGCGGTCGATCTCCTTTGGCCTGGATCAGATCCAGGCATTGACCAGCGGCGGCAGGGAAACCCCCAGCCCGGCGTTGAACAGCCAATAAATCGGTAGCGTCAGGGCAATGCCGATAGCCAGGTCGCGCAACGGATGGCGACTGCCAAAACCCCGGGCCGCGCAGGCAAACAGCAACCCGGCAGCCAGCACGAAGCCGATGAGGTTGATCAGCAGCGCCACACCCAGGAGTCCTCCGGTCACCCAGGCCGCGCCAAGCTTGCCACCCGCTATGCCGGGATTGCTGCCGTCGAGCTCGCGGAAACCACCGCTGAGCGCCTGATAACTGAGCAAAACGCCCACCGCACACAGAAACCCCGCGACCGCGTAGGGATAGACGTACGCCGGCAGAATGACGAAGCCCATCTCGGGCGGAAACCGAAAGGCCCCCACCGCCAACACGGCGCTGAGGACGATCAGGGCGATGCCGATCGCCAATTGCGTCGGCACGACTGCACGGGGCGCGGCCATCTCAGAGCAGCCCGACCTTGACCAGCATCGCACGCAACCGAACGTGCTCTTCGTCGACGAATTTGCCGAAGTCATCACCGGTCAGGACGCTCTCGGTCCAGGCATTGGTGCGAATATTGTCTTGCCAGATTTTGCTTTTGCTGGCGGCCAGCACCGCGTCGGTCACCTCTTTACGCTGTTCGGGCGTGAGGTTCGCCGCGCCGTAGACACCGCGCCAGTTACCGATGATCACGTCGTAGCCACTTTCCTTGAGGGTGGGCGCATCGATCTCCGGAACACGCTCGGGCGCACCGATGGCGAGCACGCGGATCTGGCCATTCTTGATGTATTGACCGAGTTCGGCATAGCCCCCGGTCAGCACCTTGATTTGGCCGCCCAGGGTCTGGGCGACGATCTCACCGCCGCCGCCAGTGGCGATGTAATTCACTTTATTGACCGGAACATCCAGTTTGCCGGCCAGTTCGGCAATGCCGATGTGGTCGATGGAGCCTTTTGAGCCGCCACCCCAGGTCACGCTGGAAGGCTTGGCCTTGAAGTCCTTGATCAGGTCATCCAGGGTTTTGTAAGGCGATTCCTTGCGCACGGCGATCACGTTGTATTCGGTAAACAGCCGGGCAATCGGCGTGACGTCCTTCAAGGTGATCTGCGGTTTGTTCTGTTCGATGCCCGCGACCATGATCGCCCCGACCACCAGCAACGCATTCGGGTCGCCTTTGGTGCTGTTGGCAAACTGCGCCAACCCCAGCGTACCGCCCGCGCCACCCTTGTTCTCGAAGGTGACGGCTTTGGCAGCCTTGGCTTCTATCAGGGCTTTGCCCAGCACTCGGGCCGTCTGGTCATAGCCGCCGCCTACAGAACCAGGGGCCATGAACTTGACGGTATCCAGCGCCAGTGCGGGCGTTGTGAGCGCTACAGCCACAAGGCCCACAGCCAGGCGGTGACCGACGCGACGAAACAAAGCGGACATGGTGTCTCTCCCTTTAGCATTGTTGTTATGGGTGGTATCTGCGGATAAGCGTAGAACATGGTTCCGTCGAAGGCCTGCCGAGCCTGGCGAGCCCTGCGTCACAGCCTGAAACATTCTATTGGTCGGGGTATTCCAGCCACCGAAACAGGCCATCTATCCTGAAAAGCAGCTTCGCAAAACGATCTTCAACAGGAGAACCCTGTCATGCACATCATGCTCAAGGGCTTTGGCGCGTCTTTGCTGTTGGTGGCCACTGCGGCATTTGCCCATCACGGCTGGAGCGAATACGACTCCAGCAAACCCCTGCAACTGAGCGGCACCATTGAAGCGTCCGGTTACTCACACCCCCACGGCTTCGTGAACCTGAAAACCGCAGACAAGACCTGGAACGTGGTGCTCGCCCCGCCCTCACGCATGGAAAACCGCGGCCTGACGAAAGAAATGCTGGTAGAGGGGAATCAGGCAACGGTCGTCGGTTATCAAAACCGCAACAAGCCCGATGAATTGCGCGCAGAACGCATCACGATCGGCGACAAAACCACCGAGTTGCGCTGATGGAAGCCAACCAGGGCTGGATGGACTGGCTGAATGATTCGTCGCTCGGCTCAGCCATGCGCGGTGACTTGTGGCTGTATCCGCTGGTGGAGGTGGTGCACATCCTCGGCTTCGCAATACTGGTCGGTTCGGTGGTGATGTTCGACCTGCGGGTGCTCGGCGTATCGCGCAACATTCAGGTGACCGCTCTCGCCCGCCATCTGCTGCCATGGTCCGTGGCGGCCCTGCTGTTGATCGTACCGGCTGGTTTGATGATGTTTTCCGCCCACCCTCACGACTTCGCCTCCAATGATATTTTCATCCTCAAGCTGTGCCTGATCGCCACGGCGGGGCTCAACGCCGTGCTGTTCCATGTCGGCGTGTACCGTTCCGTCACGGCGTGGAATACCGTCAACCCTGCGCCGGGCGTGGCCAAACTGCAGGCACTGTTTTCCATCGTTCTTTGGGTCAGCGTGATTCTCTGCGGCCGATTGCTGGCCTACACCTGAACCATCCGCTGCGTTCCAGAGGTGTCTTCGAGCAAAAAAGCCTCGATATCGTGGCTCATGACCTAACCTCATAGGCTGAGTAACACAACCAGTCGAGCACGCCGATGCGCCATGCTGTGAGCTTCGTGATTCTCATCGCTTTATTGTTCGGGTCGAACGTCGGGATGCTGTCGGCGGCGCAACCGCTCGCGCCCCCTGTTGCCACTTCAACACCTGCGCTCGCCAGCGTCTCTGAAAGTGATCTGGACGCATTGATGGTCCAACTCGGCAACCTCAAACAGCAGGTATCCCTGGCCAGCAATTACAGTCAGCTGGAAGCTCCTCAGGATCTACTTCAGGCCCTTATCCGCGAGATTGATCGGCTCACGGCGCTGTTAATGCCCGAACAGGCCCAATTGCAGGCGCAACTGGGGGTGTTGGGGCCGACGCCCCTGCCCGGTGCCGGGCTCGAGAAATCCGAAATCGCCAGTCAGAGAGCCGCCCTCACCGAGCAAAAAAATCAGGTCGACGCCCGTCTGAAAACCCTGGAAACCCTAAAAGCCAGCGCCGCCGAACTGTTGACTCAGATCGCCGCCATCCGCCGCAGCTTGCTGGAAACCGAGGTGACCCAGCAGACCCGCAGCGTGCTCAACCCCTGGTTCTGGTCGACATTGCTCAATCCGCCAGCGGAAGATCGGCAAAAGTTCAGCGCGTTCATCCAGCAGATCCGTGCCACGCTTGGCGCCACCTGGCAGCCGGGCGAGCGCCTGTTGACCTGCCTGCTGCTCGCCCTGGCCCTGGTTTTCTGGATCTCCGGTCGTAGGGTCGCCGAACGCGGGCTGACCTGGTTGTGCATTCATCGAATGCCAGAAGGTCGCCTGCGACGAAGCTCGCTGGCGTTGGCCTCGGTAATCGCCACGATCCTCTCTGCCTGGATTGCCCTGCAGTTGCTGTTTTTTACCGTCACCCGAGAGCTGCCCCTGACGCCACAACTCAGCGGGTTTTCCCAGGACTTTGAAAAAATCATCTATACCTGCGTGCTGATCACTGGCCTGAGCCGCGCGCTGCTGTCCACCGAACACCCTTCGTGGCGGCTGCCGGCTTTTGCCGACCCGCTCGCACTGGTGATCAAACCCTTTCCCTTGCGGTTGGCCGGTGCGCTGCTGGTGCTGGTGTCGCTGGCGCAGATCACCAATGCCACCGGCATGAGCTCGCAGGTGGTGATTTCTGTCAGGGGCTTTGTTGCGCTGGTCATTTCGTTATTGATCGGTTCGCTGCTGCTGCGAGTCAGCAAAACGCGCCGGGCCATGGTCATGGCTGGCACCGCCCCCGAAGCCGGTCGCACTCTGGCGGGTTTGATCTATGCCTTTGCCAGCATCGCAATCGTGATTTCCTTACTGGCCTTGCTGATCGGCTACATCTCGCTGGCACGTTTCATCACTTACGAACTGGTCTGGTTTTTTATCATTTTCGCTGGCTTCTACTTGCTGATCCAGTTGGTGAAGGACGGCTGCGAGTACCTGTTTTCCCCCCGATACTCCACGGGAAAAGCGATCAAGCAATTACTGGGCATTGGCGATACGCGCCTGGAACAGATTTCCATCATCCTGTCCGGTGCCGGTCGAGCCACGCTCCTGCTGCTGGCGTTGATCACGCTGGTGGTGGGTGGGGTCGGGTCGACGCTCGGCCAACTGGCCACCAACATTCTGGCGATCCTCGGCGGCGACGGCTTGCGCAAACTGAACATCGTCCCTGCCAACCTCTTGCAAGCCCTGCTTGCGCTGATCATCGGCATTTACCTGATCCGTTCGCTGCGGCGCTGGCTGGACAACGAATTCCTGCCGAAAACCGAAATGGACCCCGGCATGTGTGCCTCGCTCAGTACCTTGTTCTCCAACATCGGCTACGCGTTGGTGATTTTGCTGATGTTGTCGTCGCTGGGGGTCAAATGGACCAATCTGGCCTGGATTGTCAGCGCCTTGTCGGTGGGCATTGGCTTCGGCTTGCAGGAGATCGTCAAGAATTTCGTCTCGGGCATCATCCTGCTGACCGAGCGCCCGGTGAAGGTCGGTGATCTGATCAGCATCAGCGGTGTCGAGGGCGACATCCGCCGCATCAACGTGCGGGCCACCGAAATACAGCTGGCCGACCGCTCGATCGTGATCGTGCC
>NZ_RCOB01000102.1:0-6285 GCF_004307665.1 Pseudomonas sp. Sample_16 | reverse complement strand
CGGGGCTGCACTACAACACGTTTCGGTATTACGATCCGGAGGTGGGGCGGTTTGTAACGCAGGATCCGATTGGGTTGTTGGGGGGAGATAATCTATATCAATATGCGATTAATGCAGTACGTTGGATAGATCCACTTGGCTGGTACAATGGAGAAGACGTACGTGACTTAGGTAAATACCATGCTAGTCACGAACACACCCTGATGAAATCTGAGTTCAAAATGACAGATGTTGAGCACTTCAGTCGTGCCAATCAATCAGTATATGAACGCGTTAAAGTTGACTATGAATTTAAAAAGACGTTGCAGTCGAAGTATCCTGGCGTTGTGGAGCATGTTCAGCCTCGGGTAGATGGTTCGTTCCGTGGCAGTTCTCCTCCGGGTATGACCTGGCATCATGGAGACAAGCCCGGATCGCTTCAGTTGGTTGATAGGCTAGATCATCAAACATATCACAAAATATACCATCCAGATAGCAAGGGTGGGCGGAATAAATGGGGCGGTGGTACCGCCTGTCGATAATAAAGAGAGTTTTTATGAAAGAATATAAAGGTTTTTCTGATCTTATTCTGAAACTAGAGCATCTACCTGCTGTTGGGTGGATCTTCGTAGACTCTACAGTTGATAGAGCATCGAAGGATGCTGTAAGTTCGGCAATTTTTTATGTGGCAGAAAATGATCTGGAGGAAATTGCGTGCGAAAAGTCTAAGCGTACGTTTGTCGAGTGTCCTACTTTGCTGGATATTAAGGGTGTCGCGGATCGAAGTAAAATAAAGCCTGATTTGAATAAGTATTTGGAGGCGACACTTTACTATCTTGAGAATGATGACTTTCAAGGCTAGTTGGTCGTTAAGTTAGTGACCTGTTAGTTTTACAGGTCTTTGCGCACTTTACTGTGGCGGTTTTTAACTACTAAGAGTGGTTGAAAGGAGCATGAGGCTGGAGGGTGTGCATAAGCTGTACTGAAAGGTGGTTTTGGCGGGGTTAATAGGTTTTTTATGGATAGGGAGAAGTAACATGTATTCAAGGAATATGCTGACAGGGATGTTGATGTTGGTAGGGATTTTCCTGAGCGGATGTGACAAATCCGGCAACACCCAAGACGTTGCGACCCACAATCAGGAGCATTTGGAGGAGCGGAACTCAAGCCAGGCAGAGATAGAAAAATACAATATTTATGTCGAGGCAGCGAACAGGGGCGGGGATTTCGTCACCACACTAGAGAAGCGTAGGGCCGAATATTCTGAAACCCTCGCGTCAGGAAAGAAACTGACGAGTTATTACATCTTCAACAGTTATGATATCAGCATTCTGCAAGATAACCTTAACAAAGCATTGGAACTCTCTTACCCGATGCCAGAACTGGATGAACCTGCGAAAGGCATGCTTGTAGCGCTCGCAAAATTGCAGCCTGTCCACACAGAACTCGCCAACTATGCCAATTCCAAGGGATACCTTGCCGATGACGGAAAAAAAGCCAGGGAAATGGAGCCATTGCTGGATGCAGCCTTGGAAGCCGTTGCCGTTGAGCAGGCGAAGTTTTATGCCGGTATTAACAAGCTCGACGAAATAAACACCCAGACAGTCTTTGATAGCGCCGAGAAAGACAGCCTGGGTTATTACCGTGCAGGCATCGTGCTTTACGCCAAGCAATCCGTTCGATTGTCTGGCGATTTTTTCCAGTCATCTGGTGCGCAGGAAGCTACCAAACATTTTGAAGACAGCCTGAATAAGACTGCCCAAATGATCGATGGTTGGGACAAGAAGGGCAAGGCCCAGACACCAGCTCTCAAATGCAGTGTCTTGCTCAGTGATTTGAATCGTTTTGTTGGTAAAGGGCGTGAAGCGATCAACACGGCGAGAAGCGGTGGCTACAAGCCTGATGAGCAACGACAAATGATGTGGAAAATGAATAATCCCATCGAGCGAGATGCCAAGACTTTTGGGCAATCCTTTGACTCTGTGATCAATGGGCTGAACCGTACAACCTGTATCTGAAGGTTTGCAATGGAGTCGACAGTGTTCGCAGGCAACGCCTCTTAATGAAGGATAGTCGTCTGGATTACGTTGTTTTTTACAATCAACCACTAGGGAAGTAACCATCTCATGCAGCAATCACCCACACCCGCTTCAACGGTGACAGGTCAACTGATCTCCACCTTCCGTCACGGCAAAGGCTTTCTGGTGTTCTTGCTGTTGCTCGCAATCGTCCTGTTCTGTATGGCGGGATTTGTGTTGTACCTGGGTACCATACTGCCGGTGGCCAGTTCCGGGGCGAACACCAGTCGTGGTTCCAGCCCGCAGTTGTTGATCTATTCAGTCAGTGGCCTGTTGGTCGTCACCTCGGCGGTCTTGTTCGGGCTTTATCCGTGGCAGAAGAAGTTGCGCGGAACCCATTATGAGGTTTACGAGCACGGCATTGTTGCTGTCAGTGGAAAGCAGCAACAATATACGGCGTTTACTGAAATAGAAGACCTTTACCTGTTCAGTTCTGGGCAAACCGTACTCACTGGCCTGATCACCAACCTGGCGTATAGGCGTAACGAAAGTGAGCCGTTTCATCGCGTCATCGAGTCGTTGAAAGGCTTTCAGGAATTCCAGCAACTGATGCGTGAGTTGCATGTTCGCGAGTGTCTGCCGGTTATGATGAACAAACTTGAGTCTAACGGCGCAGTGACCTTCAAGTATGTGCCGACCGGGCAGGTCTGGCGCAAGCGAGTCTCGGGGGACTTCCTGAATGTCGTCACTCAAACAATTATTGTGACACGCGAGTTTCTGGAAGTTGACGGACGTAAAGTCCCGGTGTCGGCCCTTGCTTCAGTCAATTTGAACGCCTGGAGTGAGAAGGTCACTCTGAAAGACGAGGTGGGGAATCAGATTCTATCAACGGTGTGCACCGGCATCATGAGTCATGACCTGTTCCTCACGACGCTGGATGTGCTGCTTGATGCTCAACGGGCAAGCAGCGGTGAGACTGTTGAGAGTCTGGCCTGAGAATCCCAGAGCACCGTCAGGCTGAGCAGTACAAAAAAAACCGGCTGATCAGGCCGGTTTTTTTGAGGGCGGTGGTAGGGCAACGTATTCAGGCAGTGCGATTCTGGATCAGACGATCCGAACCACCTTCAGCGACGCGGTTTTGCAGCAGTTTATCAGAGCCACCTTCAGCGACGCGGTTCTGCAGCAGTTTGTCAGAGCCGCCTTCAGCGACGCGGTTCTGCAGCAGTTTGTCGGAACCGCCTTCAGCAACGCGGTCCTCCATCAACTTGTCGGAACCATCGGCTGCCACACGGTTTTCGATCAGGCGATCAGAACCTCCTTCAGCGACCACAGGTTGAGCAGAAGTTGCGGCGAAAGCGTTAACTGCGAAAACCGAGAAAGCGATGCTGAGGAGGGTCTGGCGTTTCATGATCGTGTGCTCCGGGGTGCTTATGGGTTGGTATGGAGCAGATGTTACGCCGTGGATTTTTTATGAGAACTTCATTGAGTCAATGGTGACTATCGATGCAGTCAATGGATGATTCGGTGCTCCTTGTAGGAGCGGGCTTGCTCGCGAAAGCGTTGTGTCAGTCGATAACATTGCTAGCAATGCCGACGTCTTCGCGAGCAAGCCCGCTCCCACAGGCTTTTGCAGTGGCCACAGGGGGGCGGGGTGTCAGCGGGAAATCAGTCCGTGATCGAGGGCGTATTTGACCAGCGCCGCAGGCTTGTCGATGTTGAGTTTGCGGCGAATGCTCAGGCGATGGGTTTCCACCGTGCGCACGCTGATGTCCAGTTCCCGGGCCATTTCCTTGTTGTTCAAGCCCTGGGCCATTTTGGCGAGCACCTGGCTTTCCCTCGGCGTCAGCTCGTTGTCGGTGTTCTTGTCGGCGATCAAGCGCTGGGCGATTTCGGCGCTGTAGAAGGTTCCGCCGCTGGTGATGGCTTCGATGGCGGCGATGATTTCCCGGGACGGCGCGTTCTTCAGCACATAGCCACTGGCGCCGGAGCGCACTGACTCACTGACGTATTCGTAGTTGTTGTACATGCTCAGCACCAGCACCTTGAGCGACGGATACTGGCTGCGCAACACGCGGGTCAGCTCCAGGCCGTTCATGTCTGGCAGGCTGATGTCGACCAACAGCAAGTCCGGCCGGCAGCGGCCGACCATTTCGATGGCCTGCGCGCCGTTTTCCGCCTCGCCAACCAATTCCAGGGGCGACATGACGGCCAGCAGCGCCTTGATGCCGTCGCGGACCAGGGAGTGATCGTCGACCAGGGCGACGCGGATCGGGGAGGGCAGGTTCATGCGAGGCTCACTTTTGTTTTGAGGGGCATCAGCGTTTGCCGGTGGGCAGTTGCATCGGCAGCAGGACATCCAATTCGCTGCGTCCCGAGGTCGAGATCAGTTCGAAGCGCCCACCAAAATGTTCGACGCGTTCACGGATGTTGCGCAGGCCGATGCCGGTGTGACGGCGTTCGACCTGAGCGACGTTGAAACCTACGCCGTCGTCGACCACGGTCAACCGAACGGATTGTTCACAGCCGCGCAGGGTAATGGCAACGTTTTTTGCCCCGGCATGACGTTCGATATTGGTCAGGCCTTCCTGCACGATGCGAAACAGCGCGACGTCGGCGCCATCCACCAATTGGCAGTCGAACTCATTGTCGTCGTAGCTCACCGTGAGACCACTGCGTTGCGCGAACTCAGCGGCCAGTTGGCCGATTGCGGCGGACAGGCCAAGCGTATCGAGCAAGGATGAACGCAGGTCGTGGGACAGGCTGCGCACCTCGCCAATCGCTTCGCCCAATCGTTCAGTGGCGTTTCTTAACGTGCCCAGGCCTTTGTCGTGCGCCTGAGCGTTCTCCAGCAGATGGCTGGCCAGTTCGAACTGAAACTTGATCGAAACCAGCACCTGACTGATGCCGTCGTGCAGCTCGCGGGACACCCGTGAGCGCTCTTCCTCCTGGAGGCTGACGATGCGCTGGGTCAGGCGCTGCAATTTCTTGTCCGCCAGACGGTGTTCACTGACATTGAGCGTCATGCCCGTGGCGAACACGAATAGCACCGCAACGAGGGCGACCACGGCGATCGCCATCATGGTCTTGCGAATGCCCATGGCCACTTCGTCGCGCGCCTGTTGAGTGGCACGCTCGACGTCTTCGAGGTAGATGCCGGTGCCGAGCATCCAGCCCCAGCGATCGAGCATCACGACGTAGGCAAGTTTGTCGGTCACTTGACCCGAGGAAGGTTTGTTCCAGGCATAGCGTTGAAAGCCTTCACCCGATTGCGCGCTTTTGAGCAAGGCCTGGATGACGGGCAGGCCATGGGGGTCTTTCATGTCCCACAGGTATTTGCCGACCAGCTCCGACTGCCGCGCGTGCATCAGGCTGCGGCCCTCGTGGTCGTAGACGAAGAAGTAGCCGTTGATGCCAAAGCTGAGTTTGCGCAACTCTTCGAGCACTTTTTGCTGGGCCTGGGCGTCACCGTGGCCGTCATCGTAAAGCGGCTCGATCAGGCTTTTCGCCATTTCCACGTAGTTTTTCAGTTCGGCGCGTTTGCTGGCCAGAATGCTGTCTTCGATCAACTGAGCCTGTTGATCACCCAGTTGCCGGTTCAGGGAAATCACCAGCGCGCAGATGACGGCAATGGCCAGCACCAGCGGCAGAATCCCGAGGGCGACGATCTTGTGTTTGAGTTGCATGCTGACTCCTGCGCGCGAAGGCTCGGGATCATATGCCAAACATACGCCTGGCCAGTAGCGTTGCAGGACGGAATGACTGATGGCCCAAGTCCTGTAGGAGCAAAGCTTGCTCGCGATGGCGGTGTGTCTTTCAATAATCTTGGTGACTGTTACACCGCAATCGCGAGCAAGCTTCGCTCCTGCAGGGGGTTGCATCAGCATGTTCTACGTAGAACTACGTAGAGGCCACGTACGTAGTAACGCGGATTTATTTGTGGACGGCATGCGCGGATATTGGGCCAGCTCCGCACAGCGGACACAATTATAAAAATTACCGCCGCAGTTCACTGGCTGTGGCAGGAGACACGCTATGCCCCGTCTGGCTAAACACCTTGCCTGGTTTGCCGTGGCTGTCCTGGGAGCGATTGCGCTGAGTGTCGTGGCCTTGCGCCGCGGCGAAGCGATCAACGCCCTGTGGATCGTAGTCGCAGCCGTTGCCATCTATCTCGTTGCTTACCGCTATTACGGTCTGTTCATCGCCAACAAAGTGATGCAACTGGACCCCAATCGCGCCACTCCCGCCGTACTCAATAACGATGGTCTGGACTATGTGCCGACCAACAAAC
>NZ_RCOB01000145.1:0-6313 GCF_004307665.1 Pseudomonas sp. Sample_16 | reverse complement strand
TACTGAAGTCCGCCGGTCCGTCGATGATCCTCGGCTACGCCATCTGCGGCTTCATTGCCTTCATGATCATGCGCCAACTGGGCGAAATGATCGTCGAAGAGCCGGTAGCCGGTTCCTTCAGCCACTTCGCACACAAATACTGGGGCGGTTTTGCCGGTTTCCTCTCGGGCTGGAACTGCTGGATCCTGTACATCCTGGTGGGCATGTCCGAACTGACAGCCGTCGGCAAATACATCCACTACTGGGCGCCGGACATCCCGACCTGGGCCACGGCGGCAGCGTTCTTCGTGCTGATCAATTTGATCAACCTGGCCAACGTCAAAGTGTTTGGCGAGGCCGAGTTCTGGTTCGCGATCATCAAGGTCGTGGCGATTGTCGGCATGATCGGCCTGGGCAGCTATCTGCTGGTCAGCGGTAACGGCGGCCCACAGGCTGCGGTGAGCAATCTGTGGTCCCACGGTGGCTTCTTCCCGAACGGCGTCAGCGGTCTGGTGATGGCCATGGCAATCATCATGTTCTCTTTCGGCGGCCTGGAAATGCTCGGTTTTACCGCCGCCGAAGCCGACAAACCGAAAACCGTGATCCCGAAAGCGATCAACCAGGTGATCTACCGGATCCTGATTTTCTACATCGGCGCACTGGTGATCCTGCTGTCGCTGACTCCATGGGACAGCCTGCTGACTACCCTGAACGCTTCCGGTGATTCCTACAGCGGCAGCCCGTTCGTGCAAGTGTTCTCGATGCTGGGCAGCAACACCGCCGCGCACATCCTCAACTTCGTGGTCCTGACGGCGGCGTTGTCGGTGTACAACAGCGGCACCTACTGCAACAGCCGCATGCTGTTGGGCATGGCCGAACAGGGCGATGCGCCGAAAGCTCTGGCGAAGATCGACAAGCGTGGCGTGCCGGTTCGTTCGATCCTGGCGTCGGCTGCGGTGACGTTGATTGCGGTCCTGCTGAACTACCTGATTCCACAGAACGCACTGGAACTGCTGATGTCGCTGGTAGTAGCGACCCTGGTGATCAACTGGGCGATGATCAGCTTCTCGCACTTCAAGTTCCGCCAGCACATGAACAAAACCAGACAGACGCCGTTGTTCAAGGCCTTGTGGTACCCGTACGGGAACTACGTCTGCCTGGCGTTCGTGGTGTTCATCCTTGGCGTGATGCTGATGATCCCGGGGATCCAGATCTCGGTGTACGCAATTCCGGTGTGGGTCGTGTTCATGTGGGTTTGCTACGGCATCAAGAACAAGCGCAGTGCCCAGCGTGCCATGCAGGCAGCGGTGGAGTAACTCCGCGCAAAAACAACAAACCCGGCCAAGTGCCGGGTTTTTTGTTTTCAGGCTTCACACAAAACCCTGTGGGAGCGGGCTTGCCCGCGATGGCGGAGTGTCAGGCGCTATCAATATTGAATGTGCCGGCCTCTTCGCGGGCAAGCCCGCTCCCACAGGTTTATCAGCGCATCATTCGCGGTATCCTGCACGCTCTGACTACGGACGTTTTTCCATGCTGGTGATTTCCAACAATGTGCATCTGCCGGATGCCGAGATCGAGTTGACCGCCATTCGTGCCCAGGGCGCGGGTGGGCAGAACGTCAACAAGGTGTCGAGCGCGGTGCACCTGCGCTTCGACATTCCGGCGTCTTCCTTGCCTGAGTTCTACAAGGAGCGGCTGCTGGCGTTGCGCGACAGTCGGATCACCAGTGACGGCGTGCTGATCATCAAGGCCCAGCAATATCGCACGCAAGAACAGAACCGCGCCGATGCCCTGGAGCGTTTGGTCGAACTGATCCAGAGCGCCACCAAGGTCGAAAAGAAACGCCGCCCGACCAAACCGACCCTCGGCTCGAAAACCCGTCGGCTCGAATCCAAGAGCAAGCGCGGCAACATCAAGGCCGGGCGTGGCAAGGTCGATTTCTAGCGCGCATCCCGGGTTTCACGCAGCTTCGGAGCCTGACGATACAAGTAGACGCTGAGCGCCAGGCCACTGAGTGCCGCCAGCGCGGCGAACAAAAAGATCGACGCAAAACCGAAACCGGCCGCAATGGCACCGGCCAGCGGTCCGGTGATCCCCAGCGACAAATCGATGAACAGTGAATAAGCCCCCACTGCCGCGCCACGGCTGGAGGCGGGCACCAGATTGACCGCTTCCACACCGAGCGCCGGAAACACCAGCGAGAAACCGAAACCCGTCAAAGCCGCGCCTGCCAGCGCCCAGTACGCGTCGGGTGCCAGCCACAGCAACAACAGGCCCAGGGTTTCTACCGACAAACAGGCAATCGCCACGCGAAAGCCGCCGAGGCGGTTGATCAGGTTGCCGAACAAAAGGCGCGCGCCAATGAAGCTGGCACCGAACAGGCTCAGGCATAACACCGCGTTGTCCCAGTGCTGCGTGGCGTAATACAACGTAATGAACGTGGCGATGGTGCCGAAACCGATGGAGCCCAAGGCCAGCCCGCAGCCGTGCGGCAATACTCGGCCGAGCACATGCATGAATGGCAAGCGCTCACCGACAACAATGGGCGCGGCGGTTTTCGGCCAGGCCAGCAGCAGGCCAAGCGCAGCCAGCAGCACGATGCTGACGCCCATGCTCCACAAGCCCATTTTGCTGACCAGCAATACGCCCAGCGGCGCGCCGACCGCCAGCGCGCCATAGCTGGCAATACCGTTCCACGAAATGACCTTGGCGGTGTTCGCCGCGCCGACCCGGCCGATGCCCCAACCAATTGAACCCGAGCCCACCAGACTTTCCGCGCTGCCCAGGACCAGGCGGCCGATCAACAGGCTGATCAGGCTGAGCATCGGAAAGCTTTGCGTCCAGGCTGAAATCAGCATGAACACACCGCTCACGCCACAACCGGCGAGGCCATACATGACCGCCAGTTTGCTGCCTTTGTTGTCGATGATTTTCCCGGCATACGGGCGGCTGAGCAGGGTGGCCAGGTACTGCACGCTGATTACCAGGCCCGCAATCACTGCGCCGAAGCCCAGGTCGCTATGGACATAACCGGGCAATACGGCCAAGGGAATGCCGATGTTCAGGTAGCCGATGAAGGTAAAAAGGACGATGGATACAACTTGCAGCGTGACCGCCAAGGGGCGCTGGTGTTCAGGCATGGGTAAAGGTCCACGGTAAAGCAGGATAGATAGGCTGCTTATGATAGCGGGGCTGGCTGTCGTGGGTTGTGAAAAAGTAAAACTATTTGCCGGGCGGTGTCACTCGGGCTTGGCAGGGGCAACCAGTTGCGTGGTGACCAGTGCAGCCAAGGCATTTTCTTCGGTGCCGAAGCGGGCAAGCAAAGCGGCTTGTTTCTCGGGGGAGAGGCGATTCCAGATCTCGATCATTTTCTCGGCGGTGCCGATCAGGACGCTGGCCTGGGCTTCGCTAAATTCATCGGTCATGGTTTCAGGCTCGTTCAGGCAGTGTGGAAAGCGCATGTTAGCGCTTTCCACACGGTCTGTACGGCGGGTGTTTCAGTCTTCTCTGTCAGCCTGGCGGCTGTCAGGTGCTTCTTTTGGCTCGGGCTGTTGGGCACCGGCTTGTTGCGTGGTCGTCTGCTCAGGTACGTGCAGGCTTGGGAAGGGGAGATTAGGAATCTCGTGCATGGTTGCGCTCCTCGCTAAGTCTGTTGATAGATCTGGTAGATCCGCGCTTTTAAAAAAGCCTGGGCAGGATACAGCACTAAAAATGACAATCGGACTTTTATATCCATTTGTTTCGACGGATGGAGTTGTCTATACAAATCGGTAGATTCGCGCACATACAACTGTGGGAGCGAGCCTGCTCGCGATGCGGTGTGTCATTCAACGGTGTTGTTGACTGATTGACCGCTATCGCGAGCAGGCTCGCTCCCACAGAGGGACTCGCAGTATTTGCGATTTTACTTGCAGACGCTGGCAATCGCCTCGGCCAGCAAATCCAGACGCGTGGCATCAATCCCCGCCACGTTGGCCCGGCCTGAGCTGACCATGTACACGCTGTGGTGATCGCGCAGGTTCTTCACTTGCTCCGGCGACAGGCCGGTATAGGAGAACATCCCGCGCTGCACGCCAATGTGCGCAAATCGCTCGCGCAAACCGTGGGGCTCGAGTGCTTCCACCAGACCGCTGCGCAGCTGGGCGATACGCAGGCGCATCGCTTCCACTTCATCGGCCCACAGGCGTTTGAGCTCCGGATCGCCGAGGATGGTCGCGACGACGGCGGCACCGTGGTCCGGCGGTGTCGACCACAGGTTGCGGGCGATGTTGGCCAATTGACTGCGGATATCGGTGAGTTTGTCGGCGGTTTTCGCGCAGACAATCAGCGCACCGGTACGGTCGCGGTACAGCCCGAAGTTCTTCGAGCAGGAGCTGGTGATCAGCACCTCCGGCAGCTCGGCGGCGAACAGCCGGGTGGACCAGGCATCCTGTTCCAGACCATCGCCGAAGCCCTGATAAGCGAAGTCGATCAGCGGCAGCAGCTCGCGTTTGCGAACAACTTCAAGCACCCGGCGCCAGTCCTCGTGGGACAGATCGAACCCGGTCGGGTTGTGGCAGCAGGCATGCAGCAACACCACGTCGCCCTTTGGGGCCTCGTTAAGCGCTGCGAGCATCCCGTCGACGTCAAGTCGGTTGTCACTGCCCACGTACGGGTAATGACTGACCTTGACCTTGGCTGCCGCGAAAATCGTTTCGTGGATCGGCCAGGTCGGGTTGCTCAGCCATACCCCGCGCCCCGGCAGGCATTGGGCGATGAAGTCAGCGCTCAGGCGCAACGCTCCGGTGCCGCCGGGCGTTTGGGTGGCGCCAGCGCGCTGTGACTCGATCAGCTTGGAATCGGCGCCAAGCACCAATTCATTGATCGCTTTGCCAAATGCAGGTTCGCCGTGACCACCAATGTAGGTCTTGGTGGTCTGACGTTCCACCAGACGCGCCTCGGCCAGCTTCACCGATTGCGGAATCGGCGTCAGGCCCTGGGCGTCCTTATAGACGCCCACGCCAAGGTCGAACTTGCGCGGGTTGGGGTCCTGCGCATAAGCCTCCATCAGGCCCAGGATCGGGTCGCCGGGCACGCGGCCGATGGCGTCGAAGTGCATTACTTGCGGCCCTCGGCGTCCTTGGCAACGATGTCAGTGCGCGCGGCCATGATGAAGTCATTGCGGTGCAAGCCTTTGATCGAGTGGCTCCACCAGGTCACGGTGACTTTGCCCCATTCGGTCAGCAGGCCCGGGTGGTGACCTTCGGCCTCGGAGATTTCACCGACAGCGTTGGTGAACGCCAGGGCGTGTTTGAAGTTCTTGAACAGGAAAATCTTTTCCAGCTGCATGATGCCGTCGCGGACTTCGATGTTCCAATCCGGGATCTGCTTGATCAGGATCGGCAGTTCTTCGTCGCTGACCTGTGGAGCATCGGCGCGGCAGGCTTCGCAATGGGCTTGGGTAAGTGCGGTCATGATGTGTTCCTGAAATCGAATGTTGAAAATCGGCCGTCAGTAGCGCCCACGCTAATGCAAAGCGTCGGTTTCTGACAGGCTCACTTGATTCTAAAAGCGACGGATCACGCGGCTTTTGGTTTGGGCGGAAATTTCGGTGCGTGCAACCCCATCTGCATGGCTTGCTTGACCATGCCCATGATGTCTTCGTGGGCAAGGTCGAACAGGCGCTTGAGGTTCGGCAGCGCGAAATACAGTGGCTGCAAAATGTCGATGCGGTACGGCGTGCGCATGCATTCCAGCGGGTCGAACGCCTGGTGTTCGGGTTCGTCCGACAGGCAATAAACGGTTTCTTTAGGCGAGGACAGAATGCCGCCGCCGTAGATGCGCTGGCCTTGTGGAGTGTCGACCAGGCCGAACTCGATGGTCATCCAGTACAGGCGCGCCAGATACACGCGCTCTTCCTTGGTCGCTTGCAGGCCAAGCTTGCCGTAGGTGTGGGTGAATTCGGCGAACCAAGGGTTGGTCAGCAACGGACAGTGGCCGAAGATCTCGTGGAAAATATCCGGCTCTTGCAGGTAATCCAGCTCTTCGCGGGTACGAATAAAGGTGGCCACCGGAAACTGCTTGCTGGCGAGCAATTCGAAAAAGGTCTGGAAGGGGATCAGCGCCGGTACACGGGCGACCTGCCAACCGGTGGTTTCACCGAGGACCTTGTTGATCTCGCCCAATTGCGGAATGCGGTCGTGGGGCAGACCGAGTTTTTCGATACCGTCCAGGTACTCCTGGCACGCACGCCCTTCGATCACTTTCAGTTGGCGAGTGATCAGCGTGTTCCACACCGCGTGTTCTTCGGCGGGGTAGTCGATAAAACCTTGCGCATCGGGCTCGCGAGCCACGT
>NZ_RCOB01000164.1:0-6470 GCF_004307665.1 Pseudomonas sp. Sample_16 | reverse complement strand
ACTTTGTTGTTGCGCACAGTTGAGCCAGGGTTCAGCGCGAACGAAAAGTTGGGGGCAGGAGATTGGCGTGGCATATGCGCTGAGTCCAATCGAAAATCGACCCAAAGTTGACTGTCGACAAGAGGCTGAATCAGCTCAAGCAAACATCAATTTTTGGGTCCTGCATTCCTTGCAGGAATACGCCACATAAAATTAATGAATTTTTATTATTGCAGTGTCTGGCGTAGCTTGATTTCAGGACATGGAGAACCGTCTTGAAATCATCCCCTCTCAACTCAGCTGAAAAATTTGATACCTCACGAGCAACTGAGTACGGACAACAAAGCCGTATTGCGCTAGCTGGATATGACGCCTGCCAAGACTTGGCTGCGTGCATGCTGGCGGCAAGCTTGGGCAATACAAACTCGGCAAAAATACTGGTCGTTGGCGCTGGCGGTACGGCGCAGGAGATTATTGCGATAGCCAAGCTTGAACCGAGTTGGCGCTTCACGGCCGTTGACCCATCCGAGCCAATGCTGGAGGCAGCGAAGCAGCAGTTAGAGGCAAACAACTTGCTTGGAAGAACGGCCATACATCTTGGGCAAGTTGAAGACCTGGCAGCTGACGAGTCATACGACGCAGCGACCTTGATCGGTGTACTCCATCATCTCGATGGAGATGAAACCAAGCGACAAATTTTACGATCCATTCGGGCTCATCTAAAACCGGGTGCGCCGCTGATTGTCGCGGGAAATCAATACGCTTACGCCAGCCAGCCACTACTGCTTGCGGCCTGGGGGCAGCGGTGGCGGCAGCATGGAGCCAGCGCGGACGAAGTGAAGGTCAAGCTTGGGAAAATCCTTCGAGGCGCTGATCCTCCACATTCCGAGGCGGCGGTTCAAAAACTCTTGCATGACACCGGATTTGGAGACGCTACCCGTTTCTTCAGCAGCCTTTTCTGGGGGGCGTGGTTGACGTGCAAAGTGGTCTGAACATGGCCGCGAATGACTGCTTCTGGCCGATTTCTGCCTGTCGCGAAGGGCCGAAAACGGCCAATAGCGGCCGTTCTGGAATGGCAGGAAACGACCGATAACTGTCTTAGATACGCAACTTTCGCCCGGAAGCGGCTCGATTGTAAGAATATGGCGGAGAGCTGCAAAACCGCCTACGCTTATAGAATGATTCCTCGAACGCCTTGCCCATCTGGTGGTATAGAGCCAAGAGATCTGACTTCCTTTGACCGTCCGCTTAACACCCACCCGGACCAACCCGCGCCTATCGCCAGCAACTGGCCCCTGAATCCGGTCCACACGACCAGCAATACGGCACAACGGGTAAAAGCCAGACGCAGTCCCCCCACCTGTCGTTCAAAAGCAACCGATGCCGCAGCACCTCTGGAAACGGGGGCGCTGTTCACGTTCTGCCATGAGGTCAATCCGTATGTATCGGCCGAGCACAATTCCTTACCAGCAGCATCGAGGGTTCAGCCGAACCTTCACTCAGGGACATTTGAGCCTTGGATTATTCTTTCCCATGGAGGCGTTCGACGGGGACACTCCGAGCATGCTCAACCAGGTCACACTGGCTAAACAAGCTGAGGCGCTGGGCTTCTGCGCGCTCTGGTTTCGCGACGTGCCGCTTCGCGACCCTGGCTTCGGCGATGTCGGCCAAGTCTTCGACCCCTGGGTTTACCTGGGTTATATGGCCGCCCATACCTCGGAGATTGCACTTGGCACCGCCTCCATCGCCATCCCGCTGCACCATCCCCTGCACACGGCCAAGGCGTCAGCCAGCGTCGATCAGTTGAGCACTGGTCGCTTGATTCTGGGGGTTGCTTCGGGAGATCGGCCAGTGGAGTTTTCGGCGTTTGGCGTCGATCCCGAAAAGCGTGGAGAGATCTTTCGAGAACACTACGAGGTGATTCGCTGCGCCCACAGCACCAGTTTTGAGCCCATCCACTGGAGCACTGGTGAAATGCAAGGCGCAGACCTGATTCCGAAACCCACCACCCAATTCATTCCAATGTTCGTTACCGGCAACAGTCGCCAGTCACTGGATTGGATCGCGCGTGAGAGCAACGGATGGATCAACTATCCACGCATACCGAATATGCAGCGGCTGGTCGTGGAAGATTGGCGGCTGGAGGTCACCAGGCAATGTGGCTCTGTGTACAAGCCCTTTACTCAGTCGCTGTACATCGATCTCGATGAGAATCCGTCCACGCCACCCACACGTATCCACTTGGGGTTCAGAATTGGACGTTACCATCTACGGTTTTTACTGGAGTCGCTTGAGGAAATCGGCGTGGACCACGTCATTCTCAATCTCAAATATGGCAAGCGCCCTGCGGCGGAGGTTATTGAGGAATTGGGTACGCACATCGTTGCGCAGTTCGGAGTGCAGCCGCGTCCGGCAGCGCATTGAACATCGGTCACTGCTACGCCGACGAATGCTCACTTGACGAAACCACAAGGTGTCACGGCGCGGATGACCTCCGGATCTACATCAATGATGGAGATCTTCGCGCCATGAGCGACCGGTGCCCGGCAAGCATCTACCCCTACCCAGCCTAAACCAATGATGAGCACATTGCCTTGCAGATTCTGTGTAGCTTCCACGCCGTCCATGGACACGATTTGCGCGCGTATCCTTTCACTTATACCGAGCGCGCAAGCATGGCATGAATCCTGGACACGGCACTTTAGCCATGACATTTATCTTAAATAAAAGTGTTTTAATTGATCACCGCCCGGGACAGCAGCAGGCCCAAGCTATCCTGATTTTCATACAAGACATCGTGAGCCTCCCCGAACTGAATGGAACTTCCTGTTGGATTTGCTTAACCGGGCAGCTTGGCCGCAAGGACGTCAACCTTCTCGATTGATGGCGGTTCAGCAAACAGCTCGGCAGCGTTTGCCATAAGCGCCGCCGCGACCTTGCCCGAAAGATGAGCCTGCCGGCCCGCTTCATCCGGGAATGCGTCAAAGATGCCAAAGGTGGACGGCCCCAAGCGGATTCCAAACCAGGCTGTAGTGGCTGGCTCCTCCTCGACTAAAGGAAGGCCGCTCAAGAGAAAGCGCTCCACCTCTTTCTCTTTCCCAGGTTTTGCTTCCAGACGAACGAACAACGCTACTTTGACCATGACGTGGCTCCTGTTGTTACGATGCGGCTGGTGCTATCTGGTCGCAATAGCTAAAAGGGGCATCCGGCTATTAACTATGGTCGACGACACCAGGATTACAAACCAAAAGAGACCAAGGGTAGCGTCGCATGTCGCTCGGACACTGAGAATGACGTAATGGGCGGCGCGCAAGCCGCAGACCAGCCGCTTGATCACTTTTCCCGAGCTGTGGCCTGATAATAAAGACTCAACGATATCTGAAATTCAGGAGAACATAACAGATCATGGTTACTGTCAGGCCGACCAATATGTACTCGACACGCGGTAGAAATATAACTAACCCACCTAAAGAAAACACGATCAAGGTGTTTTGCAGTATGTATTTCCTTATTCGACTCACGGCTATGAAATAGCCATATTGCTTCCCCAGGAAAAACAATGCCATGCCGATGATCGACATGATCTGAAAATCGCGCATCGCAATGTCATTCAGGATCGCATGCCTGATCAAATTTGCCAGAAGTGCCAGCCCCATAAAAAGAAAAAGGTGCGAGTAGATTAAAGAGTGCCCACTCATACTGCTTTCATTTTTGCTCAGCAGGTAAAAGCTATCAAAATAGATCCACCAGATACTGCAAATCATGATGAATCCGGTGATTGCCGCCGTCACATTATAACGATCCCATTGAATGTCAGATAAACCTCCAGAAAGACTGATCACTGACTCACCCAACAAGATGAGGGTGAGCAAGCCTATGCGTTCAACCAAGTGTTCTGTATGGGCTGGCAATGGCTTGAGCTTAGTCCAGAAAAATACAGGAAACAGAATATCGAGAATAATTCCAACATAAGCGACAAGGTAACGCACGGGCGGGTCAAAAATAACCGATGAGAGACTAATGACTGCGCTGATTAACAGGGCGAAGCCGAGCCTGGAGGAGAGCTCGCCGCGGGAATCGAATTTACTTATGGACGAAATGTACATGATGCTGATGATGGCACGTATGCCAAAATAGCAGGCAATAATAAACGGGTAGTTTACTTCCAGGTCTTCCCCGATCCGTGCCGACAGCACAATGAGCAGGAGCATTATGAATAATGTTGCCAAACGGTGAAGATTGCTGTCTGTATCAAACCTGTTGGAGTAAATCGTGTGACTGGACCAGATCCACCACAACGGTACAAAAAGCAGTAAGAATGTCCATAATTGCTTATGTTCAAAGTGGCCTTCATGAACATGTCCGAGAGTATGCGTAACCTGGCCTATCGTAACAACGAAAGTCAGGTCGAAAAACAACTCCAACCATGTGGCGTGTCGATTTTTTTCATAATACTTCAACGATTTCATTAGCTGCCGGCTCCGTGTACACCTCTTTAATGTAGAAGGAAGCTAACGCTGGTTTGCCCTCGGCTCTGGTGTGGGTGATGCCAGGCCGATGTGGCTATCTAGCGATTTCGTCCGCGCACTAACAGAAGCTCAATCAGCTGACTCATCTCGTTGAACTCTGGGAGCCCGTCATAGCGAAGCCCGTCAAAGTAAAACGCCGGAGTACCGTTCACGCCGCTGCGTACACCGCCATTGAAGTCGGATTGTATTTTGGGGATGTAAGTGTCCTCTCGCATGGCAACGTCGAGTTCCTCGCTGGAAAGGCCGTGTTTTAGAACAATGGCGCGATACAGCGGCAGACCCAATCGATCCTGATTTTCATACAATTCGTCGTGAGCCTCCCAGAAGAACCCTCGACTCCCGGCATACTCCGCGGTGACCGCTGCACCCAGCGCATGCGGGTGAGCTGTGGTCAGAGGAAAGTTACGGAACACGAAGAGCAAATCATCGCGAAAATGCTGTTGCAGATTCTTGACCATCCAATACGCTTCACCGCAATAGGGACATTCATAGTCGCCAAATTCCACCAAGGTGACCTTGGCATGCGCACTTCCCTGGCGATGGTCGTTGGCACTTACCGGGACTTTGAGAGTGGCCATGTAATCACCTGTTAATTTTTGGTTGGCGTGCTTTGTGGCGAATTCGCCAGAGCATCCAGCGCATCCAGAATGCCGTCCGCCCCAGGGTTGATTGCCATTGGTGAGACGTAGCTCCAGGCGACCACCCCCTCCTTGTCAATCACGAACAGTGCCCTCTTACAAACTCCGAGCTGGGACTCGTACGCTCCATACTGTCGTGCCACCGCCCCTTTGGGCTCGAAATCGGCCAGCAGGCTGAAGTGGAAATTTCGATCTTTGGCAAAGGCCTGATGACACCAGGCGCTGTCAACCGAGATACCCAGTAGCGTCGCACCGTATTCTTTGAATGTGGGTAGCAACTGGTTGTACAAGGTCAGTTGGTCGCCACAAACCGAACTCCAGTCAGCGGGATAAAACGCCAGTATCACGGGATTTCCCCTTAGCTCGTGTAGCGACAGCTGCTGGTCAGGGGTTGCGTGAAGAGTGAAGTCGGGCGCGACAGTGCCGGCCGGCAGCGGACCCTGAATCAGGTCGTCAGTCGTTTCTTTTGCATCATCGAATTCTGAAATGTTCATTGCTTGAGCCTTGATAGATGGATGGTTGGGGGGGCTCAGCGGGATACGACTTGCCCGGCGGATAACTCCATCCACCATCAAGGAATTCTTAAAACGCGACGATGCCTCGATCTCAGCCTGAGCCTGAGCCTGAGTGTTTTCGGCAGCAAGACGTTCACATTCCGCATCAATAAGCACGAGGAAATCTGCCGTGCGTTCGCGGCATTGGATTGAGGCCAGGTTGGCAGGGGAATGGTCGGATTCGCTCTGGCTCACCAATGACTATAGTCGTTGATGACGCTTACCGTAGTAGCTGAGCGAATTTTCGGTACCCTCCAGTGCCAACAACACTCACGCGCTTATCTTGCTGCCATTTCAGGCGGCGTTTTAACACGATGATTTTGGCAGCTATTTCGCCACTTCACACAAATCTACATCTGCTTTCTGGACGACAACTGCTGCCCGTTACGACAAGCAGAAGTCGACCAGAGGCAGACACTGAAACCGCCTTCAGGTCGACAGAATGAAGGTTGATATGGGAAATGCTCTGGACAAACGTCGCGTCGGGAGTGATTGGGGGTTCACTCGCATGGATCAACATCCTATACGGATAACGTGACCCCATTGCAGCACTGCGCGGAGCAGCAATCAAAGATGCGGCTCGTGCAGCGATGGTGCTGTACTTAACGAATAGTCGAGATCGGTCTTCGGGAAGCTGAGCGGTAGCCTTTGCGAATATTGTCACTGACCGCTTTTGGCCGTTTTCTGCCTGTCGCGAACGGCATAATTCCGCCACTAGCGGACGCTCGCTGCCATTTCCCGCCCAGTCCTCCCAGACAGGAACCGAACAC
>NZ_RCOB01000074.1:0-6539 GCF_004307665.1 Pseudomonas sp. Sample_16 | reverse complement strand
ACTACCACCCCGACACCGGGCGCTACCTGACACCGGACCCGGTGAAGCTGGCCGGCGGGTTGAACCCGTATCGGTATACGCCGAATCCGACGGGGTGGGTGGATCCGTTGGGGTTGAGCGGGAATTGCCCGGGGGCGAATAGGCCGGGCTGTTCGGTGCCGGATGGTGTTGGTGGCGTTAAAGTTGATGAGGGTGAGCCGCAGCTGCCGAAGATGACGGCTGAGCGGCGGCGTGAAAGGATTGATGAATTGGCTGAGGAGAATGCTTACCGGCGCCTGGACGAAATTGAGCGCGCTACCCCCGGGGGGCATTTCTTAGAAAAACATGGAGCCCAGACTACTTTGCAATCTCAACTTCGGCGTGTGACAACAGCAAAAAATCCAACAACAGGAGTAGTTGAGACATATCACAATGGAAGGAAGAGAGGACATCCAAAAATACCTACGGCGGCGACTCGTTTTTTAAGTCACCGGGATCAACTCAATGCAATTTATAGGGCGCAATTGATTTTGCGGTATACCAATTTGGAGACGTCACGCCTAGCTTTCGATATGGGGAAAACAGTTGGTGAAGGCTACAAGCGAGGGAGCTTGGAGTATGGAAAGCAAACTAAGGCTATAGTTATTCTAGATAATTCTGGTCAGCCTAAAACTGCATATACGGACTTTGATTGATGAAAAATTCATATAATATTGAGATTGTTTACGGGCTGCTATTTGTGTTTGATATAGAAAATACAGATAACGAAGAGAGAGAGGCGCTAATTGCTTCCAAAAATGTGAATGATGATAAAGAGCTTGTCGAGTTGTTTGACTTGGTATTGAGATCGGAATTTTTTGCATATAAACAGAAAGGTCGAGAAATGTTAGTTGATACAATTGCGTATTTTATAAATGAAAATGACAATTTTGATCGGGTTTTTGAACGAATGACCACGTATTTTGATGATGATGTTGTAGATCAGTCAAGATTTATGAAAGTGTTACTGGGGTGCTTAAAGCGTTATCAATTGGAAGGTAGTTAATCCTTTCTCCACACAAAAAGATTATTGATTTGTTTTTATAGATAAGAAGGTCTGTAAGATGTCGCGCTAAAAATATTGAATTAGCTTTAAGTAAAGTTTGATCGGGCTGGTATTGCCAGAGCCTATACGACTTTTCAATGAAGAGAACATGATGTTGCGAGAGCCTTTTATAAGCAAGGAGTTTCAGCCTGATATCATGTGGTTTATTGGCGGATTCAATGTTTATGATCGCGAAGAAACACGAGGTGCAGAGCTTGAAATTTACGATCCAAATAATATGGCTGATAGAGCGAATTTGATAAAGAGCTATAGCTTAAATTTCGATTGCCTCTCATACCGGCATAAGTTTGTTTTGGTGAAGTTCCTTGCGGAAAAGTTATCTGATAGTCGCTTCGACTTCCAGACTCTGTTCGAGATTGATGAGGATGAAGCATCGAGTTGGCCCCGTAGCGAGTGGTATGAACTGGAAAGTCCTAGGGCATTTTTTCAGGACATATACGCATTGGCGCAAGAGGTTTGGAAAGAAGAACTGCTTATGGCAAGCGCCGAAGATCAAACTGTTTGGTGAGGAAAGGCCTTTACTGTCTTACGAAATTTCCCGTCAAAGCCCTAGGAGATTTCCTTCAAATCGTGTCGATTTCCATGAACTGGTGCGCAGCCGTGCTCATCGATAGTCTTTCCTCTGCCACTGCAAATTCAGTGGCAGGGTGTGGAAGCCCTTCTATCGTTAGGCGCAACAAGCGCCACCAGTTCGGCGTTTTTCGTCTGCGTTTTCATGGTGGCTGTGCGTGGGGCGCTTTCGAGTGCGCCGGGTGCCTAACGTACCGGTCTTCCACACCTGCGTACAGCCGCCACCTATTGCGTGGAAGTGAAGGTATGCGGCTCTCATCCATACGTTAGGAATAGAATGATGAAAAGACTGACACCCGATCCACCCTACGAAAAACCAACTACCCACCCCGAAAACCGCTTTATGGCCCTGACAAGCAACTGCACAGACATGCCAACGCTATTCGTCGATACCCAGGCACCACTCGACGTACTCACCGACGCTGCCAGCTATCGAATCCGTGCTGTGACGCAGGTACTGGAAAACCTATCCATGCGAGGTTCAATCGAGTGTGAGTCGTTCATCCTCAGTGACTTTGCCTTGCTATGCGCTATCCCGTTGCGAGACGGGGGTGATGTGTTGGATGTGGTTGGGCGGCGGTTGCGGGCCAGGGCATCCTAAAGTTTTGGGGGCTGGTCGGACGCCATCGCGGGCAAGCCTCGCTCCTACAGGGGGGGTGTCGTTTGCGAAAACTGCAGGCGCCACAGGACCCTGTAGGAGCTAGGCTTGCCCGCGATAGCGTCGGAGCAGTCAGCTCTGTCCCATTAGAAGTGCGCTTTCCGGTGTAGGCACCGCCAGGCTATCAATCACATGCACGCTATACCCCGGCACGTTCTTCGCGTGGTGTTTGGCTTGCGAGGCCATTTCCGCCAATTGGCTGGCATCGATTTCTCCGCAGGCCTCTGGATGTAGGTGCACCACGCCGATGGACAGTGAAAGCAACGGGAATTCCTGGCGCACGCCCTGGCGGTTGGGGGCGATGAAGCAGCCGGCTTCGAGGTGTTCGGCGCGGTAGAAGCGGCGGCACTGGCTCTGGAAGTCGTCCAGAAGCTGGTTCAGCCGTCGGCCCCAATCTTCCGGGCCAAGGACCAGTAGAAAGTCATCTCCCCCGATATGCCCGACGAAATCGCGTGACGGATCGACCCGGTCGTTAAGGCATTGCGCCAGGCACAGCAGGACTTCATCGCCACGGCCGTAGCCATAGATATCGTTGAAGGGTTTGAAGCTGTCGATGTCGACGTAGCAGATCACCGATTCGCGTTGCTGTTGTAACAGCCGTGTGAGGCATTGCTGGATCGGCACGTTACCCGGTAACAGGGTCAACGGATTGGCGTAGCGAGCCTGCTGGATTTTCAGTTCGGTAATCAGCTTGAGCACGTCGATCACCCGCCCCAGGCCCAGGTAGCTGCCGTTGAGGGTGATGATGAAGTCTTCTTCGATACGTTGCCGAGCGCGGCTGGTGATCAGGCGGCTGACCTGTTGCAGCGACTGGCTCATCTCGACGGCCAGGAAGTCATCGTTCATCAAGCGGCTGATCGGTTTGCGGGCGAACAGGTCAGTGGCGAACGGCTTGAGCAGCGCGTCGGAGAGCGAATGTCGATGGACGATGCCGCAGGGTTGGCCTTGTTCGTCCAGCACCGCCAGCGAGTTGAGATTGGCCTGGCGACGGAAGGCCTCCAGGACCGTGGCGGTCGGTGTGTCGCGGCCCACTGCCGGCTGGTCGTTTAGCAGGGCACTGAGGTCGCTGGCTTCATCGTTCAGCGCCACGGTGGCATTGTCCTGTCTTGGCATCAGGGGCCGGGCATCCTTGGGTGGATGCTCCTGCGGTCGGCACAGCAGATAGCCCTGAACCAGATCGACGCCCATCTCGGTCAGTACCGCCAGTTCCTCCGACAATTCGATACCTTCAGCGATCACCTGCGCCCGTGAGGCCTTGGCGATTTGCAGGATTGAACCGACGAACTCGCGTTTGAGCGCGTCCTGATGGATACCGTCGATGAAATGTCGGTCGATTTTCACGTAATCGGGTCGCAACTCCGACCACAGGCGCAAACTTGAATAGCCTGCACCCAAGTCGTCCAGGGCAATCGAAAAACCCATCGCCCGGTAGTGATGCAGGGCGGTTTGCAGCAACTGGAAATCGTCGATGGGCGCCTGTTCGGTGAGTTCGATCACCACCTGGCTCGGCGGGATGCCGAAATCCTGCAGCAATTGCAGGGTACGACCCGGTTGATGCGCGGCCTCGAGCAGGGATTCGGGTGAAACGTTGAGGAACAGTTTTCCGGGCAATTGCTGTTCGTTGAACCGTCGGCAGGCACTCTGCCGGCAGGCGATTTCCAGTTCGCTCAAGCGACCGGCCTGGCGGGCGACGGCGAACAACGCGATGGGGGAATGCAGCGGGCTGTTCGACGGCCCGCGGCTGAGGGCTTCGTAGCCGAGAATTCGTCGCTCAGAGAGGCTGATGATGGGCTGGAACAGGCTGTGCAAACCGCCTTGAGTCAGAATTGAGCTCAACGCACTCAGCTGTTCGGTTGTGGTCATGGCGGTCTCTGGCGATAAAAAAAGGGCTGGGCGTGTTCTCGGTAAAGAGAGCACGCCCAGCCCTGTATTTCACGACAGATTGATGACTGTTTGATGACGCTCCGCGGAGCGTCAGCATTAAATTGCCATCAGTTGCTGTTAAACACTCAGTGCTTGGCCACCGCCGTGTTGAGCTTGAGGTAGTCCAGCAGAATGCGCCCGGTTTCGCTCAGGTAGGCATCGTCTTCCGGCTTGGTCTTGTCTTGCTCGGCCGCGATGGCGTCTTCGTCTTCTTTCTTCAGCTCTTTGAGCGGCTCTTCGCCCTTGGCCTTGCGACGGATGTTTTCCATGGTCAGTTGCTTGGCTTCGATGTCGGCGTGTTGGGCTCGACGCTCGACTTCGTTGAGGCTGACGGTTTTTTCGTTCATCAACTTCTGTGCCAGGGCCAGCTTGTCGCGGATGAACACGAACTCGGCGTCTTTGGCGGTACGCACATCATGCTCGGACTTGAGCTGGGTGATGTACGGCTTGAACGGGTCGACCGCAGGCTTGATCGCCGCGCGGATGGTGTCCCACGGCATGGCTTCCGGCAGGGCGCTTTCGCCGATTTCCTTGGTGTCGATGATCGACGGGTAGTCGATGTCCGGCAGTACGCCTTGATGCTGGGTGCTCTGGCCGGAAACCCGGTAGAACTTGGCCAGGGTCAGCTTCAGTTCGCCATGGTTCAGCGGCTGAATGGTCTGCACGGTGCCTTTACCAAAGGTCTGACCGCCAATGATCAGCGCGCGGTGGTAGTCCTGCATGGCGCCTGCGAAAATCTCCGAAGCCGAGGCGGACAAACGGTTGACGAGCAACGCCATCGGGCCTTTGTAGAACGCACCCGGATTTTCATCTTCGAGCACATCGACGCGGCCATCGGCGTTACGCACCAGTACGGTCGGGCCTTTGTCGATGAACAGGCTGGTCAGCTCGGTCGCTTCCTGCAAGGAACCGCCGCCGTTGTTGCGCAGGTCGATGACCACGCCGTCGACCTTGTCCTTTTGCAACTCGGTCAGCAGTTTCTTGACGTCGCGCGTGGTGCTCTTGTAGTCCGGATCACCGGCACGAAACGCCTTGAAGTCCAGATAGAAAGCCGGGATCTCGATGACGCCAAGCTTGTAGTCCTTGCCATCCTGCTTGAGGTTGAGGACCGATTTTTTCACCGCCTGGTCTTCAAGCTTCACCGCTTCACGGGTGATCGGCACGATCTTGCTGGTCTGGTCGTTCGGCGCATTGCTGGCCGGAATCACTTCCAGACGCACCACGGTGCCTTTCGGACCACGGATCAACTTGACCACTTCATCCAGACGCCAGCCAACCACGTCGACCATTTCCTTGTTGCCTTGGGCAACGCCGATGATCTTGTCGGCCGGTGCGACCTGCTTGGTCTTGTCGGCCGGACCTGCCGGCACCAGACGCACGACTTTCACCTGGTCGTTGTCACTCTGCAACACGGCGCCGATGCCCTCGAGGGACAGGCTCATGTTGATGTCGAAGTTTTCTGCATTATCCGGCGACAAGTAGTTGGTGTGCGGGTCGTAGGACATGGCGAAGGTGTTGATGTACGCCTGGAAGATGTCTTCCGCGCGGGTCTGGTCCAGACGCGCCAACTGGTTCTTGTAGCGCTTGGTCAGGGTTTCCTGGATCTGCTTGGAATCCTTGCCGGCGATCTTCTGGCGCAGGACTTCGTCCTTGACGCGCTTGCGCCACAGGTCGTCGAGTTCTGCGGTGGACTTGAGCCAAGGCGCGTCCTTGCGATCGATCAGCAAGGTTTCCTTGGTGGTGAAGTCAATCTTGTCGACACCCTTGTTCAACTCGGCAAGGGCAAAGTCCAGACGCGCTTTGACGCGGTCCAGGTAGCGCTTGTAGATGGTGAACCCGGCGTTGAGGTCGCCGCTTTTGAGGAAGTCGTCGAACTGGGTCTTCCACTTGTCGAACTCGGCAATGTCGCTGGCCATGAAATAGCTGCGTGACGGGTCGAGTAATTTGAGATAGCTGTCGTAGATGATCACCGAGCGCGCATCATCGAGCGGTGGTTTGCTGTAGTGATGACGCTTGAGCAGTTCCACGACATTCAGACTGGCGATGACTTCGTCACGATCAGGTTGAAGCTTGTCCCAGCTGTTGGCTGCGAAAGTGTTGCCGGACATCGGCAGCAGGCCGATACCGATGAAAAGAGCGAGGGCAGTGCTGGGGAACAAACGCTTCATGTTGATTCGACGCGGGGACAATTGATAACGCATATTAGGCCGTCTTTGAAGTCGCCGGTTCCACAAGGGCCGGTCGCATAATGCAAAAAGCCCGGCGCTACAGCTTCGGGCTCAGTCCAGACTCACTATGGAGGCA